>JAGMAI010000099.1 GCA_023130895.1 Thermoplasmata archaeon | reverse complement strand
AGAGAAGGAAGCAGGCACTGCTCGCCGGAGGAAAGGAGAGGATTCAGAAGCAGCACAAGAAGGGGAGGCTGACCGCGAGGGAGAGGGTCGACGCCCTCCTCGACCCGGGAACGTTCGTCGAGACGGACATGTTCGTGACCCACAGAACGACGGACTTCGACATGGATAAGAAGAAGATCCTCGGTGATGGCGTGGTCACCGGCTATGGCAAGATCGACGGCAGGATCGTCTACATCTTCTCTCAGGATTTCACTGTTTTCGGCGGCTCACTGGGAGAGATGTTCGCACAGAAGATCACGAAGATAATGGACATGGCCGTGAAGAACGGCGCCCCGCTGATAGGGCTGAACGACGGAGCGGGGGCGAGGATCCAGGAGGGCGTCATCTCGCTGGGCGGGTACGCGGAGATATTCTTCAGGAACGTGCTTGCGTCCGGTGTCATCCCGCAGATATCGGCGATCATGGGACCGTGCGCGGGGGGCGCGGTCTATTCGCCCGCGATGACCGACTTCATACTGATGGTCAAGGGCAGCAGCCATATGTTCATCACGGGACCAGAGGTGATAAAGGAGGTCACAGGCGAGGAAGTGACCTTCGAGGAGCTCGGCGGGGCCATGACCCACAATGCGAAGAGCGGCGTGGCTCACTTCGCCGCGGAGAACGAGGAGCACTGCCTCCACATGGTCAGGAAGCTCCTGAGCTTCATCCCGTCGAACAATCTCGACGACCCGCCGAGGATGGAAACTGGTGATGACCCGAACAGGATGGACAAGGAGCTTGGGGACATCGTCCCGGACGAGCCCGACAAACCGTACGACATGAGGGACATCATCACGAGGATCGTCGACGACGGCGATTTCTTCGAGGTTCATGAGCACTGGGCGGGGAACATCGTCACGGGTTTCGGACGATTGAACGGATATCCAGTGGGCGTAGTCGGGAACCAGCCGAAGGTCCTGGCGGGAACGCTGGACATCGATTCCTCGACGAAAGGCGCGAGGTTCGTGAGGTTCTGTGACTGCTTCAACATCCCTTTGGTGACGTTCGTCGACGTCCCGGGCTTTCTCCCGGGGACCAAACAGGAGTACGGGGGCATCATAAGGAGCGGCTCCAAGCTGCTCTACGCGTACTGCGAGGCGACCGTCCCGAAGATGACCGTCATAACGAGGAAGGCCTACGGCGGTGCGTACGACGTCATGTGTTCCAAGCACATCCGCAGCGATGTCAACTATGCGTGGCCCTCTGCCGAGCTCGCGGTGATGGGGCCCGCGGGTGCGGTGAACATCATCTTCAGAAAGGAGATCGAGCGGGCGCGGAACATCGACCAGTATCTCGAAGAACAGACGGTCGCCGAGCTCAAGAAGATCGCCAAGAAGATGAAAATCGAGCTGAAAGCGATCAAGAAGAAGAGCGACATAGTCAGGGCGATACTGGCCGACGCGGAGGCTGTCAAGATCCTTGGCGACCTGAGGGCCGAGAAGGCCCGAAAGGACCTGGTCAGGGACTACAAGGACAAGTTCTCCCATCCGTACATCGCAGCCCAGATGGGCTACATCGATGAGATCATAGAGGCGGAGCTTACGAGGCCGAGGCTGATACACGCGCTCGAGACGCTCCTCAGCAAGAGGGAGACGAGGCCCGCCAAGAAGCACGGGAACATACCATTGTGATAGCGATGTTCAAAAGGATCCTCATCGCCAACCGGGGAGAAATCGCCATACGCGTAATAAGGACCTGCAGGGAGATGGGGATCGAATCCGTTGCCGTGTACTCCGACGCTGACAGGAACGCCCTCCACACGCGGTTGGCGGATTCATCCCACAACATAGGCCCCCCGCTAGCCATTCAGAGCTACCTGGACCAGGACAAGATCGTGGACGTTGCGCAGAAAGCGGGCGCGGAGGCGATACACCCCGGGTACGGATTCCTGGCGGAGAATCCGATGTTCGCAGAGAAATGCGAGCGGGCGGGGATCGTCTTCATCGGCCCGACGTCCAAGGCCCTGGCGAAGTCCGGGGACAAGGTCGAGTCCAGAAGGATCGCGAAGAAGGCGAGGATTCCGGTCACCCCGGGCTCGGACGGCTCGGTGAGGAGCGAAAGGACGGCGGTCAGGGTCGCGGAGGAGATCGGTTTCCCGATAATACTCAAGGCTTCAGCGGGCGGCGGCGGGATAAGCATGGCCATCGTGAGAAGCCTGGAGGAGCTCCCCTCATCCCTGAAGGTGGCGAAGTCCTCGTCCCTGTCGTCGTTCGGAAGCGATGAGATCTTCATCGAGAAGTACCTGAAGCCGGCGAGGCACATAGAGTTCCAGATCCTGGCGGACTCGGACGGAAGAGTGATACACCTGGGCGAGAGGGAATGCTCCATCCAGAGGCGCTTCCAGAAGTTGATCGAGGAATCGCCGTCCCCGATCGTGGACAAGAAGATGAGGAAGAAGGTCGGTGAGCTAGCGGTGCGGGCGGCAAAGGCGACGGGATACCTGAACGCCGGAACGATGGAGTTCCTCCACCACGAGGGGAAGTTCTACTTCAACGAGATCAACGCCCGCCTGCAGGTCGAGCACCCTGTCACGGAATTCGTGACTGGCATCGACCTCGTCCAGCAGCAGATGCACATTGCGGCGGGCGAGCCGCTCACGCTCAAGCAAAGTGATATTAAGCTCAAAGGATGGTCGATGGAGTGCAGGATAAACGCGGAGAACCCGTACGAGAACTTCCTGCCCTCTCCGGGAAGGATCGAATCCTACGACATGCCGAGCTCCTCAGAGGTCAGGGTGGACTCGGGCGTGGAAGCTGGCTCCGAGGTGCCGACGTACTACGACCCCTTGTTCGCGAAGGTCATCGTCTGGGCAGACTCGAGGGATGAAGCGATCAAGATGATGAAGCGCGCCCTGGCCAAGATAAGGATAGGCGGCATCGAAACGAACATCCCGTTCCATCTCAAGCTGCTCGGAAACGAGAGGTTCAAGAGAGGGGACATCGACACCGGGCTCGTCGAGGATAGCGGAATCCCTGAGCGTCTCAGAAAGGAGGGTGAAAGGAGAACGCACGAGGAGAGGCTGGCGGCCGCGGCGGTGGCAGCGTTCTTGTTCCAGATGCCCGAGGAGATGAGGCGCTTCTCGCGGAGGAAGTTGGATATCACTGGATTCGACAGGCTTTCGCCGTGGACCAGAGCTGGCAGACGGGAACAACTGAAGAAGAGGATGAACGCCGATGAGATTCAGTTTTGAGCTCGATGGGAAGTCGCACGAGGCGATCGTCGCCGTTTTGCCAGAGCTGACCGTGACACTGGACGGGGAGAAGCTCACCGCCAGAGTCAAGAAGACGAAGAAGGGCCTTCAGGTCCGAATCGGCCGGAAGACGTTCACGGTCCTCAGAGAGGGAGACGTTCTCAAGGTGAACGCCGAACCCAGGGAGGTTGCGGTTCGGAGCATCGATTTCGCATCCGACGCGGCTCCTTCGCCAGAGGAATCCCGCGAGACCCCATCCAAGGCACCAGAGGCGATAGGGGGTGCGATACACCCGCCAATGCCGGGAAGGGTCGTCTCGATATCCGCGAAGAAGGGTGCGAAACTGCACGCGGGCAGTCCGCTTCTCATACTCGAGGCGATGAAGATGCAGAACGAGATCTCCTCGCCGTTCGGCGGGACCGTGAAAGAGATCAGGGTCAAACCAGGGGACCTCGTCGACATCAGCGACATCCTGATCGTGATAGAACAGACCTAGAGTTTCTTGGATACCTCATCGATTGCATCCGGATTCTCGATGGAGGACAGGTCACCGAGCTCCTCATCCAGGAACTTCGCCCTTATCACCCGCCTGACGATCTTTGCGGACCTCGTCTTTGGCAGGTCCTTCACGAAGTACAGCTCATCCGGTCGAAGGACCTTTCCGAGGATGCCAGCAACGTGATTGCGAAGCTCCTCTCTGAGCTCGTCACCAGGCTCGTACGCGGGCTGAAGCACGACGAACGTGACGACCTTCTCTCCCTTGATCTCATGAGGTGCGCCGATCGCGGCCGCTTCGGATACCGCCTCATGCTCCATGAGGGTGGACTCGATCTCGGAGGGACCGACCCTTCTCCCAGCGACCTTGATCACATCGTCCGAACGCCCGTGCAGGAACCAGAACCCGTCCTCGTCGATGCTCGCCCAGTCCCCATGGTACCAGATGTCATCCCACGTATCCCAGTACGTTCGGACGTATCTGTCGGGGTCATTCCAGAACCCCTTCGTCATGGAGGGTGCAGGGTTCTTCGCGACGAGATGTCCCATCTTCCCCCTCACGGGCTTTCCGTCATCGTCGAACACATCCGTACCCATGCCGAGGCCAGGACCGCGGAGGGTGCAGGGTTTCAGCTCGTTGATGGGCAGGGGAGCGAGGAAGCAACCCACTATCTCCGTCCCGCCGGAGATGTTGATTATCGGGAGCTTCCGCTTTCCGACCTTCTCGAAGAACCACGTCCACGAGTCGGGGTCCCAGGGCTCGCCAGTTGACCCGAGGATCCTCAGGCTGCTCAGGTCGTGCTTGTCCACCCACTCATCGCCGAACCTCATGAACATCCTGATGGCCGTCGGCGATATCCCGAACGTCGTGACCTTGTGGCGCTCGATCATGTCCCAGAGCCGGTCCGGTTCTGGATAGTTCGGCGCGCCCTCGAACATGAATATCGTCCCGCCGAAGTTCATGACGCCGACAATCATCCACGGGCCCATCATCCAGCCGATGTCCGTCAGCCAGAAGAAGAGGTCGTCGTCCTTCAGGTCGAAGCAGTACGCGATCTCCTTGCACATCTGTGCGAGGCAACCCGCGTGCGTGTGAACGGAGCCCTTGGGCGTTCCCGTCGTCCCAGACGTGTAGATGATGAAGGAATAATCCTCGGCGTCCAGCTTCTCCGTCTCGCACTCATCCGATTGCCCCTTGACGAAGTCGTCCCAGTAGACGTCAAGATCATCGTTCCAGTCCACGTCGATCCCGAGCCTCGGAAGCACGACGACCTTCTCCAGGCTCGGAACCTGCTTCGCCGCTCCGTCCGCCTCCTTCTTGATGTGAACGTGCTTGCCTCTCCTGTAAGAGCCATCCGCTGTGAAGAGCACCTTCGACCCGGCATGCCGAAGTCTCGATGCCAAAGCGGAGGACCCGTAGCCAGAGAATATCGGAATGCAGATCGCCCCGATCTTCATGGCTGCATATATCACGACCAGGATCTCGGGCACGAAGGGCATGTAGATGCCGACTGTATCGCCTTTCCCTATTCCGGCGCCCTTCAGAGCGTTCGCCAGTCTGTTGGCATCAGAATACATGTCGCCGTAGGTCATCTTCCTGATCTGACCGTCCTCGCCCTCCCAGATCAGGGCGAGCTTGTTCTTCTGGGCGGCCGCATGCCTGTCAAGGCAGTTGTGCGCGATGTTCGTCTTCCCTCCGACGAACCACTCCGCCCATTCGATGCCTTTGCTCTGGTCCACGACCTTCGTGTAGGGCTCGAACCATTCGATGTTGAGGTCCTTCACGACGGCGTCCCAGAACCAGGAGATGTCGGAACAACTCCGATCGACCAGATCGTCGTAATCCCTGATCCCGTGCTTGTCCATGAACCTCTTGATGTTGGAACCTTCCACATATGCGCCCGTAGGCCTCCAAACCACGTCACTCATAGCCTTTCCTCCCCGATCCGTATGCGTCCAGTAATCTACCGAATACTGGCAAGCAACTCCTGAGCGATAAAAGGGGGAGTGTATTAAAGGATTTTCGTGAGGGTCACCTGGCCCTAGCGATAGGGCTCGTGGCCTCAGTCAGACATCCCTAGCAGAGTGATCGCCTCTTTAACACCTACCGCACCGTGGATATCCTTGAAGACGGTCCTCTTCCAGTCACCTCGACCTCGAACCCCGAAGTTCGCCACGATGTTGAAGTCTCCTGACGTGAGGACGAGCTTCTGGATGTTTGGCAGCTTCTTCAGCTCTCTGAGAGTCGCCGAGGGTAGGTTGGACCTTATGAGGACCCACCCCTGGCCGTGAGAGTCACTCTTCGTTCTCCGTTTCCAGGACTCGTAGGACGGTCGGGCATAGCAGCTCTGAAAGAAGGGCTTCGACTCCACCCGTTCGATGAAAGCGGTCAAGTCTCGACTGTCATCGAACGCTCCGCTCGCAACGATGTCGTAGAATCCCAGGACCGGATCGACCTCATTGATCTCTTCGCTCCTTTCAAGGTCATTGACCGCCTTGTGCATCTCACCTGGCTTCACCTTGAGAAGCAGAATGCTTTCACCCTTCAGCTGGCTCATGGATCTCCCATTCGAACCACCCTGGGATGCTTTAAGAATCTATCAGCGCCATTATCACTCTTGATAACGGTGGAATCGTATGGCTTATATAGCCCAAACCACAATCATATGACGAAGGCATTGTGATGGCGGGAAGCAGAGTTTCGAAGCTCCGAGCCCACGTCAAGAACGTGAGGAAGGATATCGAGAGGAAGGGCGTTCTCGTGGACGAGGATATCAACGTCGCGCTTCGCAAGATGCTCTACGCGGGGAGAAGGGCGATCGAGCAGGGAATCGAGCCAAAGGACTCGAAGAAGTACCTCGAGGCCGCTGCCAACTTGCACAAGGTCGTAAGGGGGAAGCAGAAGGGGTCCGGTGACGGCGAGTCCGTGCCGCTCGTCTCGTACAGGAGGTTCCCCAAGCACAAGAAGAGGGTCGTGACACTCAACGCGAGATTGAAGAAGATGAAGCACCCGACGAAGGGACTCAGCAAGCTCGTCCATCTGGCGAACAGCAAAGCGAAGAGCGACCACGAGTTCGAGTATTTCTTGAAGGAGATCGAGTGGCTTCTGCGCTAAACCCTTAAATAAAGACGAGGGCTTTTTCTCCAGGACTTCCCATGGAACGGATTGTAGAATGCGTCCCGAATTTCAGTGAGGGCAGGAGAGAGGATGTCGTCAAGGCCATCGCCGACGCCGCCGGAAGGTGTGAGGGGGTCAAGGTCCTTGACGTGGAGATGGACGCCAGTCACAACAGGTCAGTGGTCACGTTCGTCGGCGGTCCTGAGGAGTGCGCGGACGCCGCGTTCGAGGCCGTAAAGAAGGCCTCTGAGCTCATAGACATGAACAGACACGAGGGCGAGCATCCGAGGATAGGCGCGACCGATGTGGTCCCCTTCATTCCTGTCTCTGGCGTGACGATGGATGATTGCGTTAGCCTCGCACGACGGCTCGGAAGCAGGGTGGGAGAGGAGCTGGGGATCCCTGTCTACCTGTACGAGCATGCCGCAACGTCCCCGGAAAGGAAGAGCCTGCCCCACATAAGAAAGGGACAGTACGAGGGGCTGAAGGAAGATATCCGCTCTGACCCCGAGCGAAAGCCCGACTACGGGCCCTCTGAGCTCCATCCCACGGCCGGCGCCACTGTCGTGGGCGCGAGGGAATTCCTCATCGCCTACAATGTCAATCTCAGCACGAGCGACAAAGGTATCGCCCAGAGAATCGCGAAGACCATACGGGAGAGCAGCGGCGGGCTGAAGCATGTGAGGGCCCTCGGCTTCTACATCGAGGAGAAGGACATGGCCCAGGTCTCGATGAACCTGGTTAACTTCCATGCCACTCCCGTTCAGAAGGTGATGGAAGCGATCGAGGAGGAGTGCACGAAGCTCGGCGTCGAGGTGGTCTCGAGCGAGGTTGTCGGACTGATACCGCAGGAGGCGCTCACGGATTCCGCCATCCTCTATCTGAAGCTGAAGGAGTTCGAGATGGACCAGATCATCGAGAACAGGTTGCGTGAGTAGAGATGTCGCACATGGATGAGTTCATCGAGAACAGGTTGCGTGAGTAGAGATGTCGCACATGGATGAGTTCATCGAGAAGGTGGCCTCCGATTCGCCCACGCCGGGAGGGGGGAGCGTATCCGCGCTCGCTTCCTCACTGGGCTGCGCGCTGAACGAGATGGTCTCGAGGATTTCCCTGAAGAAGGAGTCCGACCATGAGGTCACCGGGGAACTGCAGACAGTCCTCGACAGGTCAGGGGAGCTCAGAACGAGGCTGACCAGACTTGTCGACGAGGATGCTCAGGCATACCAGGTGGTCATGGACTCGTACTCGTTGCCCAAGGGGACGGACGAAGAGAGGGAGAAGAGGACGATGGCCATCCAGGACGCTCTCGTCGGAGCCGCGGAGCCCCCTCTCCGGATAATGAGAGCCTCGCTCGAGGTGCTTGACATGGCCAAGTTCCTCGCCGAGAGCGGATCGAAGAGCGCCTGCACCGACGCCGGTGTCGCCGCTCTCATGGCACAAACCGGGCTTCACGGAGGGTACCTGAACGTGAGGATCAACTTGGCGTACGTCAGGAACAAGGACATAGTGGAGGACCTGGAGAACGAGGCCCGCTCGGCCTTCGAGAAGGGCTCAGAGCTGCTCAAGTCCACACTGGCCATCGTCAACTCAAGGCTCTCGTTCCAATAATGACTTATTCCTGTTGCATGATTATGATGACGTGATAGGATGAGAGTGAAGGCCAATCGAGGGGACAAGCTGGAATGCAAGGGTTGGCGACAGGAAGCCATTCTCAGAATGCTCCAGAACAATCTCGAGAACGCCGAGAAACCCGAGGAACTGATCATATACGGTGGCACGGGAA
>JAGMAI010000098.1 GCA_023130895.1 Thermoplasmata archaeon | reverse complement strand
AACTATCTCGAAATAGAAAGGGTGAAGACTGTCCATAGAAGAGGATTTCTTCTGATACCGAGTCAGAGTGGACACGATGACGTCATTGAGGACATCTATCTTTTTGATGGACACCTTCCTGGCGATCTCCTTCTTGTTCCTTCCTCCCACGGAGACCTTCGAGACTCTCTTGAACGCCGTGTCCAGAAGCTCATCACATGTCATTATTGCCGGTATCCTGAACATACAGGTGGTCATCTCTTTCGAGGACAAAATAGTTGCGTATCTAGACTGCCACGAAGCCAAATGCCACAAACAGCGCCGCGACTATTGCCGACCGGATCACCCCAGCAACGAAATTGACACCAAGAAAAACGCTCATGCTCAGGACCTCTCCCTCCGTGTTGAAGAGGGAGTAGATGTATATCGGGACCGTGTCCGGCATCAAGGGAATGCTCAGGAGTATGAGAAGACCAACATGGCGTGTCCTTCGCACGAACCTGGTCATCAGCTCGACGAACCTCTTCCAGAATCTGTATTTCTCGGACCATCTCCTGATGTTGTCTTCGACCCTTATTCCAAGGAAGAAGATTGCCCAGGCTCCCACGGTCTTCCCTGTCGCTATTGTCAGAGTCGCACCCACGAAGAGCACGAAGTCTCCGCTTAGAATGGGCCAAATCAACGCGAACTCGATAGGAATCGGCAGTATGACTGCCACTAGAACGCTGAAGAGGAAGAGCAGCGGGAAGAAAAGAACCGGATTCCCGAAGACCTCTTCGAGAAATGCAATCAGGTCGACCATCGAACTCGCACCTTAACCCCCTTACAGATATTAAAGCCGAACGGGGGAGACCATTCTTCTGTCCTTGTCGCCGGATCCAAGGAGCACGACCCGGCTTTCCTTCCTTTCATCCAGGATGGGATATCCGAGATGGCTTGAAAGCGTTCTCGAGAACTCCCGAACCCCATCGTGGCTCGGCATGTTGCTCCATTTCATCCGATTCCTAGACCCACCCACGAATACGTATCCCTTTGCCTCCACGAAGTCAGGCTCAGCGCGGGAGATCAGCTCCGAGTAGGCGTCCACATGCGTCATGTTCCAGCCATCGACGAGCGTGAGCCTGACGACCCTTCTCGTGTTCAGGCCCTTCATGACCGCCAAGGACTCCAGGAGTCTTTCCCACGAATCCTCAGATATGGGAGAGCAAAGCTTGTTGTAGATGTCAGGTGTGGGCGCCGCGACCGTGATGTACAACTGTGTGGGCAGGGGGTCCAACCGTGCCAGCACTGACGGCAGCGTGCCGTTGCTGACGAGGATGGTGCTCATGCCCTTTTCGTGACACTCCCGGATGAGCTGCCCGAGTTTCGGATAGAACGTGGGCTCCCCCGTGAGCGATATGGCCACGTGCCGCGGCTCAGAAGCCTCCGTCCATTCCTCAATGCTGCAGCGGCTGTCACCCTTGAAGCCCGAAACCAGTTCACACTGTGCGTTCAGGCTCTCCTCCAGGATGAAAGCCGGATCGTCCAAGTCGTCGAACTTCGGCTTTGAGAAGTTCTGGGCTCTCCAGCAGAACAGGCAGTTCATGTTGCACTGGTCCGCCGTGGGCGTCATCTGAAGGCATCGATGGCAGTCGATTCCATAGAACACCTCCTTGTAGCACGGTCTTTTTCTGATGAGCTTCTCTCTCAGCCAGTGGCATAGTTTCACGGCGGAATGGCTGCCGACGATCCTGTAGCCCTGTCTTTCGAGCAGACGACGCTTTTCCGGGTCCACTGACATCTCATCGTTGCGGACCGATAAACACTTTTGCACCTAGAACTGACTCAGGTCCTTCTGACCGGGCTCCTTGCCCAGCTCGAAGTCCTCGATCTCCTTGATCTCGACAGAGTCTCCCTCTCTGATCCTCTTCGCCTGCTCGACGGTCTGCTTCACCGCGGTAGAATCCTCCTTCTCTCCGAGAAGGAATGCAACCTCCCTCTCAACGAGTTCCATCCTGGCGGTCGTTGAGACCCTGAACTCGAAATCGTTGAGGAATATGTGCGTGAAGCCAGGGAGGATGTCAGTCCTGGCCCGGTTTGAGGACGTGTGCGTCTCCCCTCCGATCTTCTCCGTCACAGAGCGGAGCGTCCTTCTTACCGACCTTGACCTGGACATCTTCGACAGCCACAGTGGGAACCTGTACCTTCCTTGCCCGTAGGCGGAGCCCTCTCTGGCCACGGAAACGCCGCATGTCATCAGGTCCGACGCGTACGCCCAAAGCCTGTAATGTCGCTTCCTTCTCACTCGCCCAAGGTACACGTCGGCCTTTGACAGCGAGTCCAGGCCCGCACACAGATCACGCGGCTCTCGATACTCGAGCGGCAGGTTCTCGTCGATCCACAGGATCAGAGTGTCTGGCGCCTCGTCCAGGGCCATGCAGCTTTCCCTCGATTTCCTGCAACTTCCCGACGTGAGAATATCCCTCACGCTCTCGAAGATGGTCTTCCTCACGTCCCTGTAGCCAAGAGCGATGACATCGTCGTGCGTTACGTCTTCCCTCCCCTCCGCCAGAGATTGGAGGTCGTTGATAGCCGCCCTCATGTCCCCGCCCACTCTCTCCGTTATATGGTCCAGGGCGTCCTCATCGATCTTGAACCCTTCCTTCTTCGCGATTTCTCTCAGGACGGTCTTGATCTCGGAGGATTTGAGCGGTTCAAACTTGACAGTCTTGCAGAGCGATTTGATCGCCGAGGACCTTCTGGTCAGGGCATAGTAGTCATTCACAATCAGGACTATCGGTTGCTTGGATGCCCTGATGGTCTCTGTGATAGCTCCGATGCCCCCAGCGTCCTCTCTACCGAAGAGATTGTCGGCCTCATCCAAGATGATGAGCTTCCTCCTGCCCTCCTTCGAGGAGACATACTCGCCGTCGCTGGTGAACGTCTCACCGAGGGCCCCGAGCAATGCGACCTTCCTGACCGAGGCGGCGTTGCGAGTGTCGGAAGCGTTCATCTCCACGACGCCCCAACCAAGATCGTTTGCCAGGGCCAGGGCCGCGCTCGTCTTCCCAATGCCAGGGCCTCCCGTGAGTATGACCGCCTTCTTTCCACGCCCGGTCTCCCATGTCTCCGCCCACTTCCTCAAGTCGGCAACGGCGACCTTGTTCCCGACGACCTTGTCGAGGGTCGCGGGACGGTACTTCTCCGTCCACTCGATCATCAGCTAGGTATCTTCGACCTGCGATTAATCTTTGTGTTTTAGGACATGTTTAGATGCAACGTTTACGAGTAACTTAGATAACGATACACAACGAACTAATTAATCCTCACGGGCAACCTATGTTTTCTATAGGCCTCCTTCCGATCTTCGATATCGAGCGTGAGATAGATTGCCGTGACTTCGATGCTCGAATGACCTAGGTTCTCCTGAAGGGTACGTAGGTCTATGCCTGATTTCAGAGCATGGACAGCATGAGTGTGTCGAAGTACGTGGGCATGACATCTTTCCTTGTCGACTCCGGCCAGTCTCGCATTGTCGCTTATGATTCGCTGGATTTGCCTCTTGGACAGAGCTGTTCCCTTGTTCGAAAGAAAGAGCGGAGACTTCTTGCCCTTTCTCCCTCCGATGTAGTACTTCGTCTTGACCTTCGTGACGTTGTCGACAAGCGGGACCTTCCTTCCTTCGGGATGTCTTTTTGACTTCTGAATCGAGATCTCCTCTGTATCGAAGTCGATGTCGCCCAACTTCAGGTTCGCCAACTCTCCCACTCGCATCCCCGTTTGGTAGAGGAGCAGGACTATGAGATGATCCCTGAGCCGCTTAGGAGTATGTAAGAGATTGAGGACTTCGTCCTCTTTGAGATATTTTCGCATGTCATCCCTTCCCTTCTATGCGAGGACTAATGCTCTCTCTGCTAAAAAATCCTTCGGAGAGGACGCCTCAGAAATGACTCCTTTTCTTGGAAGGTGACGTTTTTTCTCCCTGCTATTTCAACCCTGCGTCACAAATTGGGGTATTTCATGCCGTTTCCATTTCGCAAACCGTCACGATTTTTATCAGGACACTCACTATATATCTCTCGCTATGTGCCGCGGATCGAGAGTTTGCCCGAGGAGGCATAATGAGAAGCGAAGTCTATCCTTCATAACGGAAAAAGCATCATCCGTGAAAACTCGCCCTCTTTCGGAGGTCTTCTTTGACCTGATTTTAGCTCTACAGGATACTATATGTATAGATAGCGTTATCGACATTAGGATTATAGCGAATGCCTTAACTTCGCGAATTCTCCTCGCTTCTCAGGTCCCGCAAGACCTCCTCCGCCCGGTCCATCCGAACATTCCTCTCTCGAACGAGAATCTCGACGATCTTGTCAATCTCATCCTCCCTCGCCCCGACGCTTGTCGCGATGTTCCTCGCATGAAGGGACATGTGCCCCCGCTGTATCCCCTCGGTCGCTAGAGCGCGGAGGGCGGCGAAGTTCTGTGCAAGTCCGAGGGCCGCGAATACCTCCCCCAATTCGCTAGCCGTCTTGACTCCGAGTATTCTAACGTTGATGCGTGCTGTCGGGTGGACCTTGGTCGCACCGCCGACAAGGCCGACCGCCATGGGGACCTCGATCCCGCCGACCAGGTTGCCCTCCGCGTCCTCTCTGTACGTCGTCAGCGGTCGGTACTGTCCGGTCATCGACGCGTAGGAGTGGCATCCCGACTCGATCGCTCTGGAATCGTTCCCAGTGGCTATCACCGCAGCGCTTATCCCGTTCATCACTCCCTTGTTGTGCGTCGCGGCCCTGAAGGGGTCCGCCTTCGCGAACTCATAGGCCTCGAGGATGCCATCGACGACCTCTTCCCCGCCAATCAAGTCCTTATCGAAGACGGCCTCCGCGCGGGCGAGCCGGTGCTCTGCGAGATTCGAGATGATCCTCAGGTACACTTTCCCTCCCGTGACTCTCTCGATGAGGGGGGCGACGGCCTCCGCCATCGTGTTCACCGCGTTGGCTCCCATCGCGTCTCGGCAATCGACGAGGATGTGGGTGATGACCATCGGACCTCTGTCCGTCGGTATCACGCGCACCTCAACGTCCCGGGCTCCTCCTCCGTACTTCACGAGCATGGGGTCCTTCGAATTGCAGAGGTCCATTATCTCGTCCTTCTTCTCCAATATCGCCGACTTCGCCTCTTCCGGGTCAGCAACCCCGGTCAACTGGATCTGTCCAATCATCACGGGATCCGTGCTGGATGTCGTGAACCCTCCCCTTTGGCGGGCAATCTTCGCGGCATTCGACGCCGCCGCCACGACGGAAGGCTCCTCTATGGCCATCGGAATGAGATAGTCTGTTCCGTTGATGAGGAAGTTCACCGCGATCCCGAGTGTCATGGGCATCGTTCCGATAACGTTCTCTATCATCCTGTCCGCTTGATCGACGGACAAGGCTCCGGTGTTGGAGATGATCGAGACCTCCTCATCCGTGAGATCCGCGAAGTCCCTGACGATCTTGAGCCGTTCCTCGGGGGTCTTCTTGTAGAATCCTTCGAGCCTAGAGTCCTTCATTCGCTCAACCTATCGAGAGAAGATAGACTAAACTGAAATAGTTTATGGAACCGAAGCTTCCGGAACTGCCTACTAGACCTTTGTCCCACAGTTCGGACAGTGGCCCGCTCCGGCGGGAAGGCTCGCACCACAGTTTGAGCAGAACCTCACATCCGGCTGAGGTTGCGCGGGCGGAGGTGCAGCGGCTGGCGGAGGTGCAGCTCCCGGTGGAGGCTGCGCCGGTGGAGGTTGCTGCGGGTACTGTTGGTAGGGTTGCTGCTGTGGATAGTAGCCGTACTGAGGTTTGTCAGTTCTGACAACCAAGTACACTATCAGCCCAATGAGGCCAATCAGTATGACGATTATCAGCCACATAGCTCCGCTCATCCCTCGCTCCTCTGCGTCTCTGTACACCCAAACGGCGATGGCGATCCAGATTACAAACCAGATCACGACACAGATGATATACCCAAAGACGAGGAACTCCATCTGCAGTGTGATGTTCCCTAATAGCGCGTTAATATCCATGGGAAGTCCTCAGGGGCAGTATCATGCTCGCCATACAAAACTCTTTCGAATCGGATTCCGGATCGCCTGAAACGGCTATTCGCCCGTGATCTTTCTGAGGTTCTCCTCGTACACTTCCTTGGAGATCTTGCCTTCGTCGTACGCCTTCCTCAGCTTCTCCAGTCTGGGATCCTCCTCGGGTGGTGTTTCCGGCGGTTCTTCCTCGGCGGGCGGCTCTTCGACAGGTTCGGGCTCCTCCGGTTCCACTGGCTCTTCCTCTGGCGGTTCTAGCTCCTCGAGGGGCTCCTCCTCGC
>JAGMAI010000097.1 GCA_023130895.1 Thermoplasmata archaeon | reverse complement strand
TCTGGACGGGGACGTCGATGCCCGCAACCAGCAAGCTGAGAATTGTAAGGTCATTCGGCACGAGAGGCGAGATGAGATCTTCGACCTGTCCGCGTACTGCCAGAGTCTCTTCGTTCGTAGTCGACCGCACATCCAGATTCATCGAAGGCTGCAGAGAATCCGAGATGACCGTGAGGTACACGGTCGCGGAATTCGCCGGGATGTGTTCCTCGGTGGCGAACCAGTCGACAACTTTCACGACAATGATGTTCTCTCCGGGGGTCAATGTCACGGTCCTCTCGAAGCGCCCGTTGCCGTCTACGGGGACTTCCTCGTCCCTGATGGTGATCGTCGAATCTCTGTCCGCCACGCCGCTAATCAACGTCCTGTCCTCCTGTGTGTGGAATACGGCGGGTTGATCCACGGAGATCTGCGGAGCGCTGGAGTCCACGGTGAAATGGTATGTCTGCTCCGCCAGGTTTCCCGCGACGTCATGAATCGCGAAAGTGATGCTGTGAACGCCTTCGGGAATGGGCGCGAGCGGGACGTAGCTCACCGTACCGCCCCAGTAGCCATACTCGTCCTTCGGGCCCTGGTCGAATGGGATCTGCACAGTGGCCTGAGACGTGACATTCGCCCCATCGAACCAGACCTCTGCACTTTCCGGACTGAGCTCACCACCCTTGTACACGGCTGTTTTCGGATCGGAGACCGAGATACTGAAATCGATGTCGCCTTCCGTCACCTTGATCTGACCAGTGTAGTTGACGATGTTGCTCGACGACTTGATCGTGAGGCCTGATATCGCGGGCGCGACCCTGTCCAGGTTCAGTTCCACTGGCACCAGTACCGTCAGAGGTGCACTGACGGGTCCGACATAGAGCGCACCAAGCATCTGGGAGTCCTCGGTGCTCCCGACGAGATTCCACTTCAAGGACACCTTCGTAATCGTGCCTGCCGGAACGATGTCTGTTGTCGTTCCCTCGATCTCGAACCCCTCGCCCTGTACGAGGGAAATGTCCATATTGAACGTGCCTTCGGCACCGGCGAAAACAGAGAAGCCGAGGACCTTGACGAGATATGGTGCTCCTGTCACGGCCTCATTTATGCCTGCCGTGTCGGGGTCGTCTTCCGCAGTGGGTCGGATCAGTCTGACGTGCTCGTCCGCATCTGAATCCGCGTCAAGGGCGATGAACTCCTCAGGTTGAGCTTCACCGTCCGGTACATTCCCTGTGCCCTTTCCGTCGAGGAATATCCCGAGGTCGAGATCGGTGCATGGCTTGGCCGTCGTCTCTCGATCACTCGTGATGTGGATATCGAATATCAGTGCGCTGGGTCTCACCTTGACGACCTTCGTGTACTTCGCCTTGGACAGGATCTCGGTGAAGCTCGCTCCGTCGGTCTTGTCCTGGAACACGGTCACATTCTTCAGTTCGATAGGCATCGATGGGCCCGCCGATATCCCGCCGACCCCCTGCCAATCAGTGGCAGAGTGGATGTGAACGTCTCTACTCCCGCTCAAGTTGTTCGTGCTGATGCTCAGTATCGACGGTACGACATCCATCGTGTTCACATTTCCCGAGACGGTCTCTTCGTGAACAGTTCCGTTGAGTGCACGGTGTTGGATGGCCATCACGTCCAGTCCGCCGATGATGGTTGGCGCGACTATCTCTCTGTTCCCGCCCGTCGTCGTGAAGACCGAGGTTGTCTCCTCGCTACCGCCGAAGTTCTTGTAGAACACGTATGGACCGTATCTCGCCTCCTCGAACGCCGCATTGCCGTACATTGAGAGACCACCGCGACCGAAGGCGAACGCATTGATGTCCGTCCTGTCGTAGTCCCACACGACATCCAACAGGAACTTCATCGAACCGGGGCTCATGAACTGCCCCTCGTTCGGGACGTCCACGAAGTAGTACCGCCAGTCACCGGACTTCTTGCCGTTGCCGAATCCTCCATGAACCATGTTCCCATACAGGTCGTCCTGTCCGGCTGGGAAGCCGCCGAACTGGAACTGAGTCACGTCTGAAGGGACGTTGACAAGAACAGGGATCGTAGTGACGTTGTAGTACTCGTAGTCTATCGTCACATTGGTATCCTTGGAGAGCAGATTCGTGAAGTAGACTATTCCGGTCTCGGGATACAGTGTGTAGTCCACCCCTTCTGCCTGAAGGATTCCGTCCCGCCAGACAGTGGCCATCTTGATCGGTATCTTACTCGGGCGGGCGTAGAGTTGTGCCATGTTCTCGTTGATGAAGGTCTCAGTCTTCTGCCCGACATCTCCTCTTAGATAGATGCCCCCTTCGTAGGATCCCACCGTGGCGTCGGAGCCGACCGTCATCGCGGCAGTGAACGTATCGGAATCGCCTGGAGAACCCAGCGGGGCAAGAGCTAGAGTGTTCGTGGATGTTGAGAGCCAGTTCCAGTCCTGCCTCTTGTAGAAGTCCAGAGCCACTTTGAAATGGACATCCGGGGCCCCTGGTTTTCCCGCCTGGATTCCAGGTCTAACGCCAATGACGAGTCCGTCGTGGGTTCTCTGCGCGGGGTTGTGTATCCTCCCCTCATAGATGTTGGCATCGGGATAGGCTATCAGCATTCGATTCAGGTCGTTGTAGCTGGCGACTGCGGGATTGGCCATCCCACCTCCCCGCCAGGTCCAGTCGTAAATATCGAGGAAGTAGCTCTTGTCCGTCGTGCCATCCAAGTTCGTATCAAGAAGGCTCTGGTTCGTGTAGACAGTGATTTTGAGGAGGTCTGCCTCCAACCAGTTCGCGACGTTGATGTCGGCGATCTTCATCCCAAACGAATCATAGATGCCTGGATCCTCAAACCCAAAGATATCCATCATTCTGATTACCGTCCATACGGCCTCGGTCTCCGACCCTGTTGTGAAGCTGTAGTTCAGCGTGTCGATCCTCTTGAAGACCGCATCAGATATCTCAACCTCCTCCGTATCAGTTGGATTGTGATTCTGGACGAGGAAGTCTTGAGTGTCTGTCTCACCCGCTCGAATGAGTTGAGGGAATGCCTCATACTCCGTCCCCTTGTAGTCACCAGGGACCCAGAAATTGGGGGAAACCACGAAACCGTCCTCGTCGTGAGCGATCTTCGTCGCCCTGTCAGCATTGGTCCGACCTGCGCCTTGGGACAAAACGTCGTAGCTCAGGTCGTCCGCGCTGCTCATGAGAATGGATTGGGCGGTCGTGGCATCTGGAAACGCACCATGCTCGTCCTCGTAGGCCTGGTATATGAGTGCGAGAATCGCGGCGGTGCAGGGCGAGGCGAGACTCGTGCCGGCCCAGAGATCCGTGGCTCTTGTCCCGTCGTAGGGTCTGTACTGGACCTGGTTCAGCGGCGTGGCCCCAAAGGCCATCCTGCCGTTCGTCACGACGTCCGGTTCCGGTCTTCCCAGCACGCTCGGCCCCCTGCTGGACTCGGTGGCGATATCACCGTAACTCGGGTTCATGCCGTTCTCCAGTGCTGATATGCGCCTGTACTGGAAGTCTGTCGAAGACCCGACAGAGACAACCCCCGTGGACGTAGCGGGACTCGTTACCGTGCCGTATCCGTGACCCGCGTTGCCGGCCGAGACAGTGAACACGACCTTGTTATCCGCCTGATTATTCACCAACCAGTCAAGGAATCGCGACCAGAAGTCGAGACCTGCCTCGTATGTGCCAGGGAATCCGAAGCTATTCGTGACGATGTTCGCCTCGTCCCCCGTGTTCGGTTCTCCATCGTAACCTTCGATGGCGAAGAGCCATCCCTCGATGTAGCTTCCATAGTAGATGTTCGCGATGGGCAGGATCTCGGCCTCGGGGGCAAAGCCCACGACTTGAGGCTCCGAGGGTTCGTCCATTCTCGAATCGTCATAGAATGTGCTGATCCCTTTGCCCACGATGCTCGAGGCGATTAGCGTCCCGTGACTGAAGTCGAGGTCTAGCGCGCCCATGAAGGCGACCAGCGTTCCGTTCTCTGGAATCACTTGCTGCTCGATCAGGCCGCTCCGCTCGACGTAGACATCTGAGTACGGAATCGGAACTCGGAGCATTGTCCCATTGTCCCAGTAGTTCTGAGCTATGAAGTAGACGATGCCGCCGGAAACATCGGCAATCCCGTCTCCGTTGTTCCATCTGGTGTAGTCGAGCGAGCCGATCGTGTGTTCCGAGAGAACCGCTCCTAGGACCAGGTCATCGAACGGAACGGTCAGGTATTCCCAGAGTTTCACGCTCCTATCCTGACCACCGGTCACAATCCAGGTGCCGTTCGGCGCGAAGTCCGCGCCCCCGACCCACCTCTTCGTCAGTTCCCCGCCGACGAGTTCATCGTGTGCTCCCGCGACGCGGACCTTGTACGTGTAGTTGTTCAGGTAGGTCACATCCCACAGGACGAGGGTCATGTCGTTCACGAAAGAGGCATTTGAAGTCGTCAGAAGCAGTGTTCCATCGTCCGACCAGGCGATGTCCATAATCATCTTGGCCAGCCCGTGGGCGTACTCCGGGTTGCCCTCTGCGGGACCAACGACGTTCCGCACGACGAGCGCCCCGCTTCCATCGGCGACTGCAAGGCGCGTCCCGTTGGGATTGAAAGCGATCGCAGTGGGCGAAGAGTAGCTGAAGCTCCTTATGAAAGTCCCGCCCGGATTGTGTATCATGATGCTGTCGTCGAGAGATGCTGACGCGATCCGGTTCAGGAAGGACCAGTCAACGGACGTCACTTCGTCCGCGTACATCGTCAGCTCCACTGACGTTTCGGTGGCGATATTCCACACCCTGACGGTTCCGTCCAGTGAACCAGAAACCAGCTCATTGCCTGACGGAGCCCAGGCGATGGATTTCACACCTGATGCATGTCCGACGAGGACCTTCTCGATCTTCTCGGTTGCGGTGTTCCAGATGACCACATTGTTGTCACCGTTGCCCGAGCGATCGTCATACGCAGCCGCGAGACGGTTCGCATCAGTCGGTGACCACTGCACGTCTCTGACCCTTCCCATGTGAGCGTTCAGATAAGAGAGCATTGACCCGTCGGCAGCGTCCCACACGATGACAGTATGGTCGAGGGAACCTGATGCGATCCTAGTGCCGTCGGGCGACCAATCGACGGATGACACGCCCATTATTGGATCGAAGAAGTCCGCAAGACACGTTTCATCATATATCGTGCCCTGACCGGTCCAGTCCACGGGATGCCATACCATGCTCGCATCGTACTTGCCAAGCTTCTTGATAGGCTTGTCGTTCCGGAAATCCTTGTTGTGGTCGAGGTCCACGTACACGGTGTCATAGACATGAGACTGGGCTTCGTCGACGACCAGGATCCTGGAAAGCGGGTAGTTCTCATCGGGATGATCGCCAAAGAGGTAGTCACCGCTCTTGCTCGTATTCGTCACAATGTACTCGAGAGGCCACGAGAAGTCGATGTTGGGCCTACCCTCGACTGTATCGTCTGGTCTCGTGTACATATGTCGCCAGAATCCCCTGCCGACGACTGTGAACGCCGACAGTGTCGTGATGCTGGTGTCCCACTCCGGCTTGGTGAAGTCCACGTTCACATCGCTATAGACGGTGTCCATGGCATGCGAAGCGTTCACACCGCACGAGAAGAGTTGCACGGATATCTCGGCGGGGTCTCCGATGTACTTCTTAGGAATGCTGAACTCAACGAACGCCTCCTGGTCTTCAAAGTCCCATCCGCTGTATGAGATGTTTCCTCTGATCGGCTCCTCAGTGATGTTTATGCCGCCGTCCCATGTGAAACCATCCCACTTGTATACGGTCGCGTTCTCGATGGTGTCGTTCTTGTCCCAGCGCCCCTTTGGCTGGAGTCCATTGTGGGTCATATAGACCGCGAACTCCGGAGCGTGCTCAGCTACGGCGTTGATGTACTTGCCTGCGGGGTCGTCGTCCGCTCCGCCCGGCCACGTTGTGTTTATGTAAAGCCCGAAGGAAACGTTCGTCTGGTTGGTGAGAGTGTTGAACCCGAAGTACCAATTAAACTTGTCCTGAGAGCCGTAGAGCGAAAAGAGGTTGAAATCGTTCCCTTCGTCCGCCGGAATGGGCGGGTCCAGTGTGATGTCGGAGTTCGAATCCGTCGCAACGAGCTCACTCCCATCGGTCCAGAAGTCGTTCCTGCCGTCTATCCCGACCTTGTGCGTCACGTTTCTATCCGTGGAAGTGGTGTTCGCAAACCACGATTCCGTGGCGTCCGTGGCAAACGGATACCCTCCATTCAGGATGTAGGAGGTTAGAGAGGCGGGGTCGAACGCCATGGGCCATCCATCATAGTACTGCAGGTGGGGTCTGTCCGCGAGTATCTCGGGATCCACAACTGAGACATCGAACCGCATGGCTTTTGCGAAAAGCTCGGGATGTGCGAAGTCAACGCCGTCATCGACGACGGCAATCTTGACCCCGTCTCCTTTCCACCCCCTTTCCCAGGCGGCCTGAACGCCATGATTGATAGAGGAATTCAGGTTGCTGGGAGCCATACCGCCATCGGACGAGTACGTGTCGATGCTATCGGCGATATGTGGCTCAGGAGGTTGGTACTTGAGAATGGACATCGTCGAGGGTAGAGACGCCACCTCATCGATGGCAAGCCCTGGGATTCCAAGAATGGGGAAAGCGAGACCGTTCCATTCAGAAGTCCCGATGAGCCCGTTGTACTCGAACTTCTCCAGAGTTCTCGCCAGTTCCGCCACGTCGGATGTTACTACGACGACGTCTTGCATAGCTTTCGAGTTCCTTGCTGAATCCAGCGCGGGATCGATGTTGAGCAAGAGGCTTTCACGAACATGCTCAACGGTCTCAGAAGAGCGCGTGGTCTCAGGTTCCTCGAACAGCGCAGAGTCCGGTGTGTTCTCCTCGTAAGGAGCGGTCGCAATCCCAGAAATCAGCAATACCCACATCAACAGTGCGCAGACCGCACTTTGCCCGAATCTCATCTCATTCCTCCTCCATAGCCAGTGTGAGAACGAACTACAATCATCATATAATCCTCGGGTATTTATAGCTAATCGAGTGGGGCGACCGCCATCCAGATATTTCAGACGGCCCCATCGGAAAACCTAAAATAGCCTCCCACACTTCTAACGAGTTGCGTTCTCACGCAGATGGAAGGCGCATAATGGCACTCGAGATACTCGACAGCAAGACCGGCACTCTCAGGGAATTCCATCCCGCAGATCCAGAGATCGTGAGGATGTATGTCTGCGGGCCAACGGTCTATGCCGACGCTCACATCGGGCATGCTAGGTCCTACGTCTCCTTCGATGTGATGAGAAGATACCTCGAGTTCAAAGGACATCGGGTCAGGATGGTGGTCAACATCACCGACGTGGACGATGTCATAGACCAGAAGGCGGCCGGGCGGGGGGAGAAGCCAGAAGTCCTCGCGGCCCGCTACGAGGAGCGATTCCTTGAGGACCTTCGGACGCTGAACGTGAGGCCCTCATACGCCAATCCGAGGGTTTCCGAGAACGTCCCATCCATGATTGGCATCATAGAGAAGCTCAACGAGGAAGGGTACGTCTATGAAGTGGACGGAAACCATTACTTCCGGACGACTCTTCCGGGCGGATACGGTCAGCTCACTCACGAACGTCCGGAGGATCTCCTTGCGGATGAACCGACCATGGAGGACAGGGAGAACCCGTTCGACTTCTTGATTTGGAAGAAGAGCAAGGAAGGCGTGGCTTCCTGGGACTCCTCTTTGGGTGCAGGCAGACCTGGCTGGCATATACAGTGCTATGGGATAATGAGGGGAGCGCTCGGAGACAGCATCGACATCCACGGTGGCGGCGAGGACCTCAAGTTCCCACACCATGAGAGCAACATCCTGATCTCCCTTGCCCACATGGGAAAGGACGCAATCGGTTATCATGTTCACAACGGTTTCATGACACTCGGTAAGGAGAAGATGTCCAAGTCCTTGGGAGACTTCGTACGGCTGAGGGACGTGTTCGAGCGGTTTGGCGGTTCCGTGGTTCGCTTCTATCTCCTTCGCCCCCACTACAGAGAGACCATCGACTATGATGAGGACGACATCGAGAAAGCTCAGCAAGATCTGGACCTGATTCTTGGATTCGAGGGGGGCCTCAAGGAAGTGGAGAGGGGTGGAGAGCCGAGAGGCTCCGTGGAAGAAGAGATTGCCCACTACAGGAAGAGGTTCATGGACTCGATGGACAATGATTTCGGCACTCCAGGTGCAATCAGGGCACTGTTGGACTTCGCCGGAAGTGAGAAGACATCACCAGACGAGTTGAGGATGACCGAGGCAAGGCTCGCACTGGGAGTCCTCAACGAGGCAGACAGCATACTGGGGCTTACTGGTGCAGACTGAAATCTATTTAAACGAAGATGGCATTAGTGCGAGGGCAAGGTGTTGGATTGGTTGAGTTCAAGGCTATAATCGCGGACCCGAAGAAGGGCATAAGCTACTCCACAACGATTGGGGGACACCAGGCGAACTCCCTCATCGGAAAGAAGATCGGAGAGGAGATTGACGGCATTTTCGTTGACCTTCCAGGATACAAGCTCAGGATCACAGGTGGATCGGACATGACCGGAACGCCCATGAGGAGGGACATCCCGGGCGGAAGGAGGAAGAGAGTCCTTGTCACGAAGGGCGTCGGATTCAAGCCGAAGGACAAGGGCGTGAGAAAACGGAAAACGTTTCGCGGGAATGCAATCTCCCAAGAGATATCACAGCTCAACCTGCGTGTGACGAAGAGGGGCCCCCGGTCGATTGAGGACAGCCTGAAGGCAAGAGAGGCCACGGAATGAATGTTCCCGTCCAGCCCGAGGCGAACATAGGGATGATCGGTCACGTTGACCATGGAAAGACAACCCTCACGAAGATGCTCACAGGGGAGTGGACGGACAGGCATTCCGAGGAGATCAAGAGGGGGATATCCATCAGGCTTGGATATGCCGATGCTCCATTCTACAAATGCCCGGACTGCCCGGAGCCCGAATGCTACTCCGTGGAACCCAAATGCCCCAAGTGTGGAACGAAGGGGGAGTTCCTTAGAGCTGTGAGCTTCGTTGACTCTCCCGGACATGAGACGCTGATGGCGACCATGCTCTCAGGAGCTGCGATAATGGACGGCGCCCTGCTTCTCGTCGCTGCTAATGAGGAGTGTCCTCAGCCGCAGACGAAGGAGCACCTGATGGGGCTGAGCATCACGGGTGTTGAGAACATAGTGATCGTCCAGAACAAGATAGATATCGTCGATCAAGAAAGGAGTCGAGAGAACTACGAGGAGATCCGATCCTTCATTGACGGGACCATTGCTGAGAATTCACCGATTGTACCTCTCTCGGCCCACCATCATATAAACATCGACGTTCTCATAATGGAGATGGAGAAGAGAATACCCACTGCGGACAGGGATCTCGACGCACCTCCGAAGATGAATGTGGCCAGATCGTTCGACATAAACGTCCCTGGGACGCCTCCGAAGAAGCTGCGGGGCGGAGTCATAGGCGGTTCCCTGACACAGGGGAGAATAAAGGTCGGGGACGACATCTTCATCACTCCGGGCTTCAAGCGGGAGGTTTCTGGAGAGATGGTTTGGGATCCGATCAGTAGCAAGGTGACCTCTCTCGTTTCCGGGGGCGCGCAGAGGGATGAGGTTGGACCGGGCGGGCTGATAGCCGTGGGTACGGAACTCGATCCCTCGCTGGTGAAGTCGGACTCGCTGACGGGAAGGGTCGCGGGGGCGGAAAAGGCACTTCCAGACGTGCTGAAATCCCTGACACTGGAGATAAACCTCCTTGAGCGGGTGGTCGGCGCGGCGGAGGAGCTCGAAGTTGACAACATCAAGACGAACGAGCCGCTGATGCTGAACGTGGGAACCGCCACGACCGTCGGCATCGTGACAAGCGCCCGAGAACAGCTCAGTGACATCGCGCTCAAGATCCGGATAAGCGCGGAACCGGGCCAGCGCATCGCCATTTCGCGGAGGATAGGCGGGAGATGGCGCTTGATAGGATACGGGATCATTCAGTGATCAGAGGCTCATGTCTGATTCTCAGGAAACCTACCTTGTCGGAAAGTTTTATCTTGTCTCAACCGAATAGCGAATACTGAGACGGGTAGCGGTAAGACCACTCAGCAATATGCACGCTGGGACAAAGGGTGCGCTCTAATCCTGAACCCAAAGGTGGCACGCGTCAGGAAGAACCTGGATCACACTGGATTCGGTAGTAACTGCCTGCCCGTCTCGCCTTCCTGCAATCCCGATAGAAAGAAATAGAGTCTTCTCATTCAAAGTCTGAGGAAAGCTGGATGAAGGTCCTTTTCAGAGACGATAAGAAGGGCAACATCAAATTGCTCATTCAGACCATGGACGACCTGTGGCATCTCTACAATCTGATCGAGGAGGGAGATCTGGTCGTTGCCATGACGTTCCGCAGGGATGATCAGTTGACAGACAAGCTGAGACCGGAGAGAATGGGCAAGAAGAGAGTAAGGCTCGGCATCCGCGTACAGAAGGCAGAGTTCCATGACTTCACGGACAGGCTCAGGATACGTGGAACCATCGAGACGGGCTCCGAGGAGATTGGCTCCTACCATACATTCAACGTCACTCTGAGGGACAACATCAGCATAGTGAAGGACTGGAAGGACTCACATCTGAGAAGGATAGAGGATGCCGTTGCATCCACACTGCAACCTCTGATCACGTTCGTTTCGATGGACGACGAGTCGGCGCTCCTAGCGCAGATGCATCAGTACGCGATTAGGGAGATAGCCACAATCAGAGGACCCGGATCTGGAAAGCAGTTCAAGAGTCCCGCTACGAAGGAGGACTACTTCTCCGAGATCCTTGACACGACCAAGTCCCTGGAGCAGACCGGCATCCTCATCGTTGTCGGTCCAGGCTTCACGAGGAAGGACTTCTTCGACTACGGCAACAGGAAGTCAGCAGGGACGTTCGAGAAGGGCTACACGATTGTCACGGGTTCGGCTGGTATGGCGGGGATCCAGGAAGCCCTCAAGCGTGGCATGGGAGAGCAGGCGCTCCTCGACAGCAAGGTCGCCACGGAGACGAGGCTCGTTGAGGAGGTGCTTTCGGAGATCTCGAAGGAGGGGGCGTACGCCTATGGAGAGGAGGAGGTCTCAAGAGCCATTGACATGGGCGCGATCGAAACATTGCTCGTCACGGAGGACTCGATAAGGGACGAGCGGAGAGAGGCCCTGATGAAGGGGGCGGAAAGAGCCAGAGGGAAGGTCGTCATCATAAGCAGCCGTCACGAGGCGGGAAAGAAGCTCCTGTCGCTCGGAGGGCTGGCCGCCCTTCTGCGCTACAAGATCTAGTACTATGCCCGTCCGTAGGACTCTCCACGCTTGAACGCGGTGACGATCAGGTGGGCCACCCGGATGGGCTCGGGAAGAGCGCCTCTCACGGTAGATTTTCTAATCGTGCCCTTCAGTTCGGCGAAGCCTATGCCGACGTGCTGCACATAGATGGGACTGTGCTCTGTCTCCACCTTCTTGATCTCGTTCTTTGAGATGAGCTTGAACCTTTCCTTCCAATCATCGAACTTCTTCTCGAGTGCGATCCTGATCGATTCCATATCTGGGCGTTTCCTGCTGATGCTTGCTACAGGAATCCCGACTTCCTCGCTCAGCTTGCCAATGTCCACGACGTTGAACCCGCCCAAGGCGATTCCATCAAGGAAGATCACCGAGATGTTCTCGCGGTATCTGGAAGACCGCACCATTTCTGCCACGTTCAGCGTGGAGTTCCACCCGTCCACATCGATCTCGGATCTCATCACCGCCTCGATGTAGTTGGGCGTTCGAATGAGTGCCCCCACGATCTCCGCGCTTTCATCCTCAAAACTGAACGGCGAATCGTCGATCCCCAGAATCCTGATGTTCTCCTTCATCCTACCACAAGTCCAGGCGTCCGGTGACCTGGTCGATTATGGAATCAGGGGCTGGACCCATCCCGAGACACGTCGCGGTTCCGGGAGGTATCTCCGTCAGGCCTGCATCCTCGATCAGCGCGACCGTGATCTTCAGTCGTGAGGCCTTTCTTTCCAGATCGCGGAGCTCACGGAGGTCCCTTGCCCTGACCACGACCTTCTTCTGGCCCTCCTTCATCCATCGAGAGAACCATCTCTTGCTCTCCTTCCGACACTCGATCGAGCACTTGACCGCTGCGTGGGCAACCTGAACAGCCATCTTCCCCCCAGAGAGCTTAAGGTCGTCTCTCACCGCAACGACGAGCTTGTGTTCCATCGATCGCCTCAATACAGCTCCCGGGCCCTCTGCTCCTCTATCTTCCTGAGCTTGATGTCCACTTCTTTCAGCTCTTCCATTGCCCGATCCTTCTTGTTCAGATAGCTCTCCCTGATCTTTCCCGTGCTCTGCCTTATCCTCCTCTCATGGTCCTTTATCTTCAATCTCAGCTCCTCGCGAGTTCTAGCGAGGTTTCTGATCTCCTCGACGATCTCCCTGTCCTCCTTCACATCGACGAGCACAGACTGTGGTTCCCTCTTGGGATGTCTGAGCAAACTCGGGTGCAGTCTCCCCATGAAGGGATATGACCCCCGAAGCCAGCCCAGGACGAAGAGTAGAATCGAGAGCGTCACGAGGATAACCCACAGATTCGCACCTGTGACGAAACCCAGGCCCGACTCCTGAGTAATCCCGAAGTCCTGAGTCAGCGAGTTGAGCACGAACCCCACGGCAACGGCAATGACGACACTCATCACTATCCCAAGAGTGATTCTGTACAGAAGATCGTACTCCCTGTCGAGCTCGCCCTTTCGCGGGAATATGGCGTTGACCAGGAGAAAGCCAGGCAGGAAGAATATGAACAGGATGGCAAGAATCGCTTCAATCATTTGTCGTTGAAAGACGAGTAGACCTATTTAAGATTTGGGAACTCGCGCCAACAATCTGGCCCGGGTTCTCCGGATGAGAATCACTGGCGAGAAGGCATGGCGAAGCGCGGACCTTTTCCCTCTTCATGCGAAAAAACCGGAGAGCACATGGGAGGCTGCGAGGCTCAATCCGCCAAGGACTTCCCGCGAGACTGTCCTGTGGGTGTGACGGCGAATTCCTCAGTCTGATGGTCCTTGCCGGTTGCGAACTTCTCGATGATGTACTTCTCGGCGAGGGCATAGAAGGCCGTCTCCACGTCCTTTCCCGTCCTAGCACTGGTCAGGCTGTATCCCGTATCGTACTTCTCAGCCATCGCAGTGATGTCGGCCTCGTCCATCTCCAGCTGATTCTTGAGATCCCATTTGTTGCCAAGGATTCGAACGGGTATTGGTCCGGTGACATTATAGACGGCGTCGATCCAGTAGGTCAGATTGTCGAGGGTCTCCTCTCGAGTGACATCGCAGACCGCCAACACAGCCCTCGTGCCGTGGAAATAGGCTTCATTGAGGAGTTCCCTGAATCCCTTCTGACCCATTATGTCCCATATCACCATGTCTATCTGGATCGTCCCCTTGCGACTCGGATGTCCCAGCGTGAACTGCTTCTTGAGTATCTGTGTACCTATAGTGGGAACATACGCGGATCTGAACCGGTTATGGACGAATCGTTCCGCTACACTGGTCTTGCCGACCGCGAAGTCGCCCACGAAACAGACTTTCATCTTGATGGGGGCATCGTACTCCAAGGAGTGACCTTTGTCCATTGAAGACTATCCACTACTCAGAGCCTAAAAACGGTTTCTCTACCATTATCAAGATTGATACGAGCACTGGCGCTTGAGAAACCTGGAAATACCGCGTTCCCTTTCTGGTCTGCCATGGGAGACCTGCACGGTTACTGGGGAAAGCTCACGAGAATCAACCTGTCAACGAGAGATGTCACCTATGAGGACATCCCCGATGACGTCATTGAGAAGTTCCTCGGCGCGAAGGGTCTGGCGGCCTACTACATCTGCAGGGAACTCGACGTGGGGACGTCCCCGTTCTCCTCCGACAACGAAATCGCCCTCACCGTCGGTCCGTTCCAAGGAACTGCCGTGCCCAGCACGGGAAGGTTCTGCACCGCCGCGATATCACCTATGACTGGTATGTTTCTGGATACGTACGCCGGCGGCAACTTCGGTCATTCACTCAAGAAATCGGGCTTCGACGTCGTCATCGTGGAGGGGGTTTCGGACCACCCAGCCTACATCACGATAGAGAACGGAGAAGCACACGTTGAAGACGCTCGCGACCTGTGGGGTCTCGAAACAGATACTGCAGAGCAGGAACTCATGTCGATGGAGGGGGAGGATTCTCATTGTGTAACGATAGGCCCAGCGGGTGAGAATCTGGTTCTCTTCTCGTGCCTCATTAGCGATACGAGACGGGCGTCAGGGAGAGGCGGCCTCGGGGCTGTCTTCGGCTCAAAGAGACTGAAGGCGATCGTCGCCAAAGGTAGCCTCAAAGTCCCTGTGAACGATCCGAAGAAACTGAAGGAGGTCGTCAGGGAGTTCAACGCCAGCGTCCGAAAGGAGAAGGAGGAGGGGCGGCCATTCTACAAGTACGGGACAACTGGGATATTGGAGGGCGCGAGCGAAAGGGACAGGCTTCCCACAAGGAACTACCAGGAGGCTCAGTTCGAGCGCGCTTCGGATATCTCGGGGGAGGCCATATACGAGAAGTATGACGTCAAACCGGTCCCTTGCTGTGCGTGCCCGATTGCCTGTCCAGCAACGCTCGATGGTAAGTACGACAGACCAGAGTACGAAACACTTGCGATGCTCGGATCCAATACCGGGAACAAAGACCTGCAGGCAATCGTGGATGCGAATACGCTCTGCAATCGGTTGGGCCTTGACACCATCTCGACCGGCGGAGTGCTCGGGTTCGCGATGGAGTGCAGTCAGAAAGGCATCGTAGAAGAGGATATCGAGTTCGGCAAACCCGAGCAATTGAGGGAGCTGATACGCAAGGTCGCGCACAAGGAGGGAATAGGCGACCTGCTGGCGAACGGAGTACGGAAGGCGTCGGAGGAGCTGGGCAAGGAGGCAGAGCGGATCGCCGTGCAGGTGAAGGGTCTGGAAATCCCGGCATGGGACCCTCGCGGGAAGCTGGGTCACGGTCTCGCCTACATGACAGCCGACATAGGCGGGTCGCATCTTCGTGATTTCTACTCGGAGAGGGGAATACCGGATGAGAGCGCCCTTGACGTCGTCGAGAAAGTCATCGACGGACAGAACTTCACTGTGCAACGTGACAACTACATAATATGCGCCTTTGCGACGGACAAGATGACATCCGACATGAGAATGAGAGCCTACGAGGCCATAACAGGTTCACCGATGACGGCGCAGAGGTTGAGTGAGATCTCGGAGAGAGTGTGGACTTTGATCAGGGCGTTCAGCGTTCGGGAAGGCACGACGAGGGCCCAGGACATTCTGCCTCATAGGTTCCTGAGAGAAGCCCTGCCAACAGGTGTAGCAAAGGGTTGCACTGCCTTCGTTTCGGATGAGGACATGAATCTCGTTCTGGACAAGTACTATGAGATGAGAGGCTGGGACAGCAATGGGGTTCCCCTCCCGGAGACGTTGGCCAAGCTGGGCATCTGAGCGACCACTTCGCAAGACCTATCACTGCCGAGACCAGAGGAGTTGCCATCCGAAGCAGGCTGGATCGAGATTCCAGATTGGACCAGGATTGTCCCGAGCTTCGGGGCCGTGGTCCTCAAAAAGAGTTAATAGACTCGTTCCGATTCGGCTTCATGCTGGACGGCACAACGACGGTAGAATCGCTCAAGAGCAGAGTCGCCGAGTTCATTGCCAGGAGGGAATGGCAGAAGTATCACAATCCGAAGGACCTGGCGATTTCCCTGTCCTTGGAATCTGCGGAGCTTCTCGAAATCTTCCAGTGGAAGGACGAGCAGGAAGTAGACAGGGAGATGTCGGAGCTCAGAGGGCGTATCGAGGAGGAACTCGCTGATATCGCGATCTACGTGCTCAGTTTCTGCATTGCCCTGGACATCGACCTTTC
>JAGMAI010000096.1 GCA_023130895.1 Thermoplasmata archaeon | reverse complement strand
TCATATCGATACAACCTCAGACTCCGGCAAATCCAAAGACCACGTCTGATGAAACGTTGATCTTCAGGGTGACGAACATCGCGAATTCCCTGTCGTAGACTCCTGCCTCCATGGCCGGAATATGGGGAACCCACCTCGACTCGGAATGCTTGTACCAGAGGATCACAAGCGCGTCCGTGATGTAGTCAGCGTAGTAAGAAACGTTATGATAGGCGTACTGTCCGCTCGAGAACGGTTTCAAGGGAAGCGAGATGGCTTGATAACCCTGCGTGAAGCGGCCAATCCATATGCCTGAGCTGTAGCTGCCAGAACCCGGACCAAGCGAGGCGTTCAGCGGGAAAATCATGTAATAGAACTCGTCATATGGCTCGAAGAGGGCGTTCACGTGATCCACGCTGACCACGGGGCCCGCCGGAGGCACGTAGGAACTGTACAGTGACCAGTAATCCAACCCTGGTTCTCCATAGAACCCTACTCTGCTGTTCGAATAGTAAATGTCATACGCGTCAGAGCCAATGGGCTGTTGCCAGACGATCCTGATGTTGTTGCCCACGATGCCGAGCTCCACGTTCTTGGCGTTTCCCGTGTGGTCAAAGCCGCCGAAGAGGAGCTCATCGTACCTGATCATGGTCCCAGGCAGACCCGCGAATGTGAAGCGCGCGTCGGACCCGAGTTCCACCACACAACCATCCCCCACCTCAATTGCCCGGGTAGGATCGCCACTGCCAGGAACCCTCAGCCAATGCTCCGCCTCCATGTATTCGACGTAGTCCGCGCCGAGCGCGGCCCGGTACTCCTCCGTCGTGTCCGTTCGGTCTGGCCCATCATATTCGACCCACGGGAAATACTCCAGGGGAATCGAGAACGTGTTGAATCCTGCGGAGAAAGTGTTGGTCCGTGCGCCGGCCGTGTTGCTGGTCTCACTGACGTCGCTCTCGTTCGCGTTTGCCGCTCTTATCAGGTAATAGTACTCACCGTCATGGCTGGCTGCTCCTCCCGCCTCTGGATCCACCCAATTGGTCGTCCCCGCTGGAACCATGTCATACGCCGCGGCGGGAGATAGGTCCGGGAACCCGTTCTGGGTGAGTGCCCTGAAAATAAGGTAATGGTCCAGTTCTGGCCAGGGTACCTCGACCCATCTGAGACCTATGTCGGCTCCCCCGTCCCAGTATGTCTCCAGGTTCTTGGGCGGGGCGGCGTAATAGGTCACCGTAATCATGACAAGAGGGAAGGGGACCGTGGTCTGGTTGCCATCCCATCTCACATATGCAACGCGGGCATCGGGATAAACTCCTACGGGATTAGTGCCAATGAGGTCGGAGGTGACATCGTACTCAACCTCCCAAGTCTCATTGATCGACAGGGAACTGACATTCCATTGCATGAATGTGAACATGCCCCTGTTGCCCATGTAGTGCGGGAGCTTCGGAAGACCCGAGGTGGGATCCCGGAAGGAGCCGGTCACAAGGTGTATGTAGGATGGAAGGACGTCCTCAATCATGGGAGAGTCGTCAGAGACATCCAAGTCCCGACCCGCCACCTGGTCGACTATCGTTCCGATCTGCTGGTAGATGCCCACCAAATCCTCGGGCGTCTCGGCGTAGAAGTACTCACCCCCGGTTATGGCGGCGATGTTCTGGAGCATACCGTGGTCGGCGTCTGAACCTAAGCCGATCGTATAGATGACCACGTTGTTGGCCGCAGCGTTCTGAGCCTCAGTGATGGGATCGAGACCAGAATTGCTATTCCCGTCCGTCAGAAGAATGCAGACCCAGATATGGTTTGGGTCAGCGGCCGACACGAGGTCATTCCAACCTGCATTTATCGCATTTCCAACTGCGGTTCCTCCGACAGGAACAAGAACACTGTCTATGTCGACCTTGATCTCTTTGTAATTCGTGCTGAGCGGATTCTTTCGCATCACAGCCGTATCGAAGAAAATCACCGCGCCTAGATCGGGAAGCTTCATGTCGTCGACGTAGCTCTTAGCGCCGATCTTGGCATAATCGAATTTCTGGATTGGCTGGTTCATGCTGCCAGACTTATCTATGAGGAAAATGACATCCTGGGGAATGGATCTGACTATCCCAGAGCCCTGGCCTGTGACAGTTAGCCGGACGGTCGCGACGGTCGGATAGCCAGGACCAGCGCTTTCGTGGAAGATTGTGGGCGGTGTCACGCTTTTCATCGGCTCGATGTGGGGGTATACCCTCACGAGAATGCTTGCACTGTCCGACACCAGTGTGGATGACGAGGCCGTACCAGTGACAATGACCGACTGGTAGCTCCCGACTGGGGGACTTGAGGGGACGTTCACACCGATTTTGAACTGCAACGATTGTTCCGGACCGAGGAGTCCAGAGTCCGGAATGCCGTCACCGTCTCCTGGGGAATCCATCAGGGGGAATATGCCATTGTCCTGCAGTATCTCAATCGTCCAGTTGTTTGGCGCGCTCGCTATCGTTATGTCGATGTAGTCCGAGATAAGTTGCTTGTTTGTCACGGTCATATCCAGGAGCAATCGTTCTCCGACCTCCCCGTGAGTGTCGTGGTCTGTGCCCAGCACCACGAGCGGGAGCGTGGGAGCCGTGTCGAACCTCCAGCCCGCGTTGGCGGAGCTGATGTCATCGTAGCCATTGTAAGTTCCGTTCCCTTCGGGCACTCGGCTCATGGAGAATCCCTGTGAATGCGGAGAACTCCATCCCGCCATGTCAAGCAGCTGTCCCGTCGAATCGTAGAGGTAGACATTATCCATCAGGACGCCAACGGAATCAAAGAATCCTGAGTCCATCGGATACCTCAACACGTAGTGCGGATTGGCTTCAGTAAGCGTGATTCCGTCCACGAGGTATTCCTGATTGGCGACAATCGTGTAGCCTAGCAGACTGACGGAACCGGCGCCTATGTAATAGACCTCCACAAATGCTTCGTCAGCGACATTCGGGAAGTACAGAACCTCATTGAGTACGAGCTCAGGGTTCGCATCAACGCCTGGAACGCTGTTGTTCGCTCCGAACGTCGGAACCTCTTCCCGGACCCATTCGTCCGTGTAGCCGATGCCGACCCTGTGTCTCGAGACGGACTCCCCCCAGAGAGGGTCGGGCGCAGTCCCCTTCTGACCGTATGCGACATTGTCTATCATGGTCACGCTGGGGTCGAACAGAAGAAGCCTAGCACCTTGGTCAACCAGGTCCAGTGAGATGACCAGATCCGCGGCGGGATCGTCACCAATTGTCCGGTACGCGAGCGAAGGTATGATTCCCAGTGCGGTCAGGGAGTAGACCTGTGTATCATCGACTTGGAGCACGTAGCCACTCATGTCAACGGGTTGTGAGCCGAAGTTGTATATCTCCACGAGTTGTGCGTTGTTCGGTGCATCCCTCACTTCAGTAATCAGGATCTGTCCAGTGTCGTAGGACGAGAAGTAAGTCTCGTAGAAGATTCCGCTTCGGAAGTCGTCCCACGTGATGAACACGCCAAAGGTCCCGACGGCAATAGATGGATAGGATTGGGACGAGGAGTCGTCCGAGGGATCCACATTGTCATCTGTGTCGTCAACTCGAATGTCATTGTTGTTCGGAATCCCGTCTCCCCACGTGATGCCCGCGTCCTCCGAGTGCGAGAAGAGGATGTCCTGATCTCCGGCCCGGTTGTCGCTCCAAGTGACGTACAGACCCCTGGGTCCAGAAGCGATGGCAGGGGCCGTATACGATGTTGAGAAGAAGAAGTCATCCACCTTGACGGGAGTGTACCAAGTCAAGCCCTCGTCGTCGGAGTTCGAATAGCTGATTGATTTCTGGTCCGTCGGGTCCTGGTAGTACCACACAGCGTGGAGGACCCCACTTGCGTCGGTCGTCACGTCTAGGTATCTTGAAATGGAGTTGATCGGTCCCGCGAAAAGGACATGAGGGGTCCACGTGGAACCAGAGTCATCGGAACCTGCTACCCAGAGTGTGATGAACCCGCTGAGATCGTGCTCCCTCCAGGATACGAGGACCCTGTCGCCGAGAGTCGTCATGGAGGGAAACGCATTCATTGCATCCTGCGATGAGACTTGGACTTCAGCGCCGAAACTCAAACCGCCGTCCGTGGATCTCGATACGAAGATGTGGTTGTAGGACGTGTCGCGGTTGTCATACCAAGCAACGTAAACATTGCCCGATGAATCGACGACAACATCGGGCGCGAGACAAAGGACGTCCTGGACTGCCGTGTCGATCCTTGTTGGTGCCGCCCAGGTCGATCCCGAATTGACGGAAAACGTGGCGAAAATGTGAACACCGCCGGCCGTAGACGACTCCAGCCAGACGACGTACACTCTGTCGTTAAAGGCGCCTCCCGTCCTGTCAATCGCTATTGAGGGTAAGCGGGCGTTTGCACCAAACACGCCCGAATCGATTCTCGTGGATGATGACCAGGACAATCCCTGGTCGGTCGACTTGGAGTAGTAGATGCCGTAGTAGTTGGTCCTGTCGTCAGACCAGACGACATGGAGGTGGTCGTTTCCATCAACGCCAATGTCAGAGCTCCAAGAGTTAGAGGAGCCGTCATCCACTTTCTGATTCGGGCGACTGAAGGAGATGCCTAATGTTATCTCGGGATTATCATCGCTCGCGACAACAACGAGACTCGTTACAAGCAGAGTAATGGTAAGAACGGTGAACAACCTGCAGTAATCACGCCAAATGCTGGATGCCGCGTTCTTCATGAGTCCTCCTCCAGGGAAGATCCGCAGAACAAACGGTAGGTTCACACCTCCGTCTCTGCCCACTATGCGAATTAATGGCATGGCGTGTATATATATTTTCCCCGCCAGCCTCCAACTCAGGTTTGCCCTCGAAGTTGATAAATATCTTCTTGCCCATCGTTTCCCGAGGAGCTGGAAACGTGACAAAGGAAATCCCGGCCTCGTCCGAAGATATTCGAGACATACTTCAGAAGTCGCAAACCATTGCCGTGGTGGGGATGTCTAACAAGCCGGAGAGAGCCAGCTATCAAGTGGCAATGTATCTGAAGAATGCCGGATATGACATCGTCCCCGTCAATCCTGCTTACCCTGAAATCGAGGGAATGAAGAGCTATCCCGACGTCGAATCCGTACCAGGGAACGTGGATGTCGTCGACATCTTTCGAAGACCGGAGTTCGTTGAGCCTATCGTCGAATCGGCAATAAGGAAGGGTGCACGAGTCGTATGGATGCAGGAGGGCGTTGTCAACCCGAAGGCCGCGGAGAGGGCGAAGGGGCCGGACTCCGGGTCGTCATGGACAGGTGCATGATGAAGGAGCATCACAGGTTGATGGCCCACGGAACAGGAGAATAGTGCCTTCACACGCGAGAAAGAAGTGGGCCCGCCGAGAATTTCAGG
>JAGMAI010000095.1 GCA_023130895.1 Thermoplasmata archaeon | reverse complement strand
GTTACCAGCACCCCAAGCTGGAAGGATACCAAACTACCCCACGGGCCCTGACCATGCATAAGGCCGTAGAACAAAAAGGCTTCGCATTCAGCCAAATGGCAAGACGTCGTCAATCGTGTCCGCATTCGAAAGCAGCATCCGGCGGCAACAGTAGCGGGTCAGTCCAAGAGAGTCGAGAACCTTCTGGGGATCCTCGCCCATCCCGATTTTCTTCTGATATTCTTCCCACTCAGAGGCCACAACCTTTCCGCAGCTGAAACATCTCACAGGTACAATCACAGAATCACCTATAGGACTTCTGCCTTTTCTTCCTTGCGCCCCTACCCATCGGTTTCTTGGGCATCTTCCTTCTCGGATCGCTTGCGAGCAGGGTTCTGTCCCGTTCTTTGTAGAGCAATTCCAGCTCCTTGTTCTCGAGGTATGCCACAATGCCTCTGGCGATAGCGGTCCGCGTCGCATCTGCTTGACCCATGATGCCCCCGCCCTGCACGTTGACCTCGATGTCCAGTTTCTTGATCTTGTCTCCGGCCATGACGATGGGCTCAAGAATCTTCTGGCGGGCCAATTCCGGGCTCAATATCTCGACTGGCCTCTTGTTCACCCTGACCAAGCCCTTCCCGGGCTTGATCGTGGCACGCGCAATCGCCTTCTTCCTCTTTCCGCTTGTCTGGATGATTTTCATTGGACCACCTAGAACTTGGCCCCGAGCTTCCTTGAGAGATCGCCGACCTTCGTGTACTGGCACGTCAGTTTCCCGAGGGCCTCCTCGATTCTCTCCAAACTCGACTCGGCATACGAGTCAGGAACGCCTATGTAGACTCTCAACCTCTTGAACGCTTCCCTTCCTCTGGGCTTCTGGTAGGGAATCATGCCTCTAATCGTTCTCGTCACGATCTTGTCCGGCATTCTCGGGAAGAAGGGACCTGACATCTGGCTACCTATGTCCCTTATCACCTTGTATTCGTTGAACACGGATACTCTGCCCCCAGAGATGATAGCATGCTCGGCATTGACCACAACGATCTCCTCGCCTTCGAGTAGCCTCTTGGCCACAACGCTGGCAAGCCTGCCAAGCACGGAGCCAGTCGCATCAATCACAGCCATGGTTCACCTCATTATTCTGACACCGCTTCCCTTTGGGTTCTTGTTCATTAGTTCCTCAATCGTCAGAATGACGCCACCGGAGTCCGTGATCTTTCTCCTTGCGGTCTCGGAAGAATGAAAGGAGGCCACGGTCACAGACTTGTCTATGTTGCCGGAACCAAGAAGCCGACCGGGAACGAGGATGACCTCATCCTTCTTGGCGTATCTGGATATCCTGCTGATGTTCACTTCGGCCCAGCTCCTCCGAGGCTTGCTCAGCCTGCTGGCTGTGTCCTTCCAAATGGGTGCTTTGTTCTCGTAAGAGTGCCGCTTCAGCTGCTCTATGAGTTCCAATAGTCTGGGATTGGATTTCCTATTGCCAGGCATCGGATATCCTCTGAGGAGGGTCTAAAGAAGGGTCTTCATATAAACCTTTTGTCCATCTGGACTGGCGAAACCCGACGTGCCAGACAACCGCTGTCTTGCGCTTCGAGCTGCCCGTTGAGGACAGCTCCCGGACACAAGTGTCCGGCGCACCGAGGTTCTCGGTGGCATCGGAAGTCACAAACGGGTTTATGAGGGCACAATATCGAAAACTATAAATATAAATGCGTACCAAGTAGTAAGACCTTCGGGTTAGTAGTCTGGTGGAGTAATGATACGTTTTGGCCCAGCGGGCATCCCCCTATCGTGCAAAGGTAGAACCCTGCGAGATGGAATCGAGGACGTCCACAACCTCGGTCTCACCGCGATGGAGGTTCAGCTGGTCAGAGTGGGGCTCGTTGAACGACATGCCACAGAGGAAGAGGTTGGCATCGCCGCCAGGGACATACCGAACGCGCTGATTGTTGAAATCGTCAGAGAGGAAGGCTCCAGGAAGAAAGTGATCGCCAAACTGGACGCGGAGGTCATGAAGGGAGACCTCCTTCACATTCTGGCATCGGGCATAGCGAAGGATTATCACGAACTCGTGGAGCTGGGAAGACTGTCCAGGGACCTCGACATCGAGCTGAGCCTTCACACGCCCTACTACATGGATCTCATCGGAATAGAGGACATGGGCGAGAGGAGCATGGACAGCGTCAAATGGGGCGGGCTCCTTGCCAATGAGATGGGAGCGAAGGTCGTGGTGACCCATCTCGGCCTCTACGGTGACCTGACGAACAGGCAAGCGGGCATAAGGGTCAGAAAGAACCTCGACTCGATTCTCAAGTGGTTCAGGTCAAGGAGGATCAAGGCGAAACTCGGCTTGGAGTCCAGCGGAAGACAAGAGGTCTTTGGGAGTCTGAAGGAGATCATCTCCCTCTGCGAGAAGTACAAAGGTGTCATTCCCGTGCTCAACTTCTCACACATACACTCGCGGGAAGGCGGCTCGCTGAGGACCAGCGAAGATTTCCAGAAGCTCTTCGACAAGTTCAAGAAGCACGTGAGGGGGCACTTCCACACGCATTTCTCCGGCGTGGAGCACGCAGACGGGAACGAGCTGAGATACACTCCGATCAAGAAGGGTGATCTGAGGTTCGAACCTCTCGCCGAATGCATACTGGACAATAACTACGACATCACACTTATCTCCGGTTCGCCACTCCTGGAACATGACGCGATGTACATGAAGGTCATATTAGAGAGGGTCTTGGCCAGAAGGGTCGCGAAGACCGCCAAGGAGGGGAAGAAGTGACTAGCAGGGCAACTGCATCATCGCAATACATCGCGAAGAAGATAACCGAAATCCTCGCGAACGGGGACAAAGAGACTATCGAGGAAATCATCAGACTGCTACTGTCCTCAGACAAGGTGTTTATGTATGGTGCTGGCAGGTCCGGTCTGATAGGGAAGGCCTTCGCCATACGCCTGGTTCAGCTCGGCTTCAAAGTCTTCTTCATCGGTGAGACAACGACCCCGATCGTGGACGACACCGATGTTGCGCTGATCATCTCGAACACGGGCGAGACCATGTCGGCAATTCAGACAGCGAACATCATCAGACGAGTCGGGGCAAAGGTAATAGTGATGACCAGTAGGAGGACCTCCAAACTCGCACACGCGGCCAACCTAGTGGTCGTTCTGGATCCCGAGCCAGATGATGAGACCGCGGCTCTCGCCCCGCTCGGCACTCTGTTCGAGGATTCTGCGCTCGTTTTCTTGGACGGGATCATCGCGCACATAATGGAGAGGAGGAAGGAAACGGAGTCCAAGATGAGAGGCAGACACGCTATCTGGGTTTGAGCGAGAGCTTCTTCCTTCCGTACGGATCTTCGTGTTCCTCCCAGTAGACCGCGAAGGGTACGGATATGCAACCCTCCCCGTAGAGTGTGAAAGCCTCGATCTGCAACTTCAACGGGTCCAGGACAACCGCGAAGTGAAAGTCCTCCCTGAACATCCGCCGCTGCGTCTCAATATCCTTGGGCGACATGAAGCAAGTGTATCCGGGGTGGGAGTGGTACCAGCCCACAATGACATAATCGAAATCCGCCTCGTCGAGGCGATCGAAGAGCGTTTCGAACCCGTTCCTGTGGAAACTCACAGAGACGCCTGATGCCTGGAGGTCCGTCGTAACGACGTTCTTGACCACGGTGTAGGATTTCTTTGAGTGAGCGAAGACGTCACCCAGAAGGAGACCCATCGCTTCGAGGTTCTGATTCCCGGAAGAGACGCTGTGATTCCTCATCTCTGCCTCGGCGGTCTTTGAGATGTACAAAGGAAGTGGCCCTGTTCCCGCGAGTGCTTCCTCGATTTCGCGTCTACTCTCATCCTTGAGCCAGAAATGGGGCCTGGACCGATTCGACGGCGGTGGCGACCGCTCAAGAATGGCTCTCTTCCTTTCGCTCACAACGCGCGGGCGCTTCATGGGTCATCCCAGAATCTTCGGCTTATTCCTGGAATCCTCAATCACATTTGGCGGGCTGTACTCGTGAGTGTTGAAGTACTGAGCGGCCCGCGTGCACGAGTCGCTACCGAAGGGGTTCGCGGGGTTGGGACTGGTCAGCAGCGTTTCGATTCCCTTGACGAACGTGAGCAGGGTCGAGTTGAAACTCCAGTCGTCCAAGAGCCTGGTGCATACGTATCCACCATCACCAGGAAGCATGATGTTGGGATGGAACACGTCTGACCTCCACTTGACGATGGGCTTCTCGTACGGATACTCCTCAGTTATCAGAATCGACAGCTTGTGTGTGAATCGATGCTTTATCGTGTCATCCTTCCAGATGGGTCCGGGGGTCTTCACGAGCGTCAGGTTCACCTCCATGGGGAAGGACTGAAGAGTCCTATCAGAGACCGAAATGGCGTGCCTGAGATTCCTTTGACACATCAGGACCTCGTTTCTCACGCGGGACCTCAGAATGTCCTTCGGCAGCCCCATGAACCGCACCTAGCCGCCCTCAGGGTCAGGTATCAGCTCGACCACGTCGCCCTCACGGATCTTCGCTTCCACAATCGTCGACTGTCCGCGCAGAACCGCCTTGCCACGACGGAGGACATAGGCCCCAGGAGAGACCTCCCAGTAGCTGGCCGCGCTCTCGATTATCTCTTCGACGGTATTCTCGGCCTCCAGCTCCATCTCGACCGAGGACCCTGTTTCCGCGTTCTTGACGCTGATTCTCGTTGTCACAATCACTCCCCCGTACAGTTATTGCCTGAGGCGTTCTTAAAGGTTTTCGGAGGAACAAAACTACTGCCCCCCATGATGTGGGCAATCAGGGTTCTTCGAGACCTCGAGGGTCTCTGAGACGTTTCTCAGACCGTCGTAGTAGAATACATTGGACAGGACAGCCTCCGCTCTTCCGGACACAATCTTGAGGGCCTCTCTCACCTGGACCGCCGAGACTATGCTCGTTGTCGTGATCTCTGCGGCGACCTTGGGCTCGTAGAACGTGACATCTTCGCCGGTGCAGCTGAACCTGAGTTCCATGATCTTCGAGTGTGTCTTGTTCATTCCGCACTGGAGACAGGCCGTTTCCGGTGGAAGGACGACTTGCACCTTTCCGATCAGCCCGTCCATTGCCCCATCGATGTATGGTATGCCCTCATTGTAGCAGTGAGCGTTCAGATGGAGTCTTGTGGCCACGTTGTCCAGGCAGCCGAGGATCATTGAATGGGAGGGGATGAAATCCTCAGGCATATCCTGGATTCTGTCGGTGTAGGGTGTGATCTTGACCGCTGGGTCGAGTTCCATAGCTCTTTCTGCAACAACTTCGGCTTTGAGCCGCCTCCTTTCGGAATCCTGCTCCCGGAAGAACACGCATCGGGTCAGATTGGACCTGGCGACGTGGTCCATATCGACGAGACTGATTCCCGCGAAGCCCGCCAGAACCATGTCCTTCACGACTTCGTTGCCGAGAGCGCCTGCTCCGACGACGAGAACTCGAGCGGTTCTGACCGCGTCCAGGTCTATCCACGGAATCCTTCTCATTCTCTCGTGTCTGTCCCGCTCGAGAAAATCAGTATCAATGGACTCCCCCATACTGCCAGGAAGGATCCGGAGATATTAATCCTTTTCACGTGGCGATGGTGGTTCCCGGTCAGCACAATGCGTTGGAGAACCGTGGGAGAAAGTGAGAGAGAAACGTTATTAGGATATTGCTTCATTCAGAGACGACTCAGATGGCTGAAGATTTCATTGTAACACCATGGGAGGTCAAGGGCGAGATCGACTACGATAAGCTAGTGGAAAGGTTCGGAACTCAGTTAGTGTCCCAGGAGATACTGGACAGACTTGAAAAGCACGCCTCCCCTCTGCACCACCTGATAAGGAGAGGGATCATCTACTCACACCGCGACTTCAACAGGATCCTGGATGACTACGAGAAGGGGAATGGCTTCTTCCTCTACACAGGCCGCGGTCCCTCAGGAGACACCCACCTAGGGCACATATTGCCTTGGATCCTCACAAAATGGCTTCAGGACAACTTCAAGGTCAAGTTCTACTTCCAGCTGACGGACGATGAGAAGTTCATGTTCGACGATGGCCTCACGAGAGAGGACACCAAGAAGTACGCTTACGAGAACATGCTGGATGTCATTGCCTTGGGATTCGACCCCAAGCTGACGAAGATATTCCTGGACACTGAGCTGATTCACACGCTCTACCCGATAGCGATTGACGTCGCCAGGAGGATCAATTTCTCCAAGGTCCGCGCGGTCTTCGGTTTCGACAGCAGCCACAACATCGGAAGCATCTTCTACACGAGCATGCAGGCGGTTCCCTGTTTTCTCGAGTCGGTGCTCGAGGGCAGGAACATCGCTTGTCTGATTCCCTGCGGGATTGACCAGGACCCTCATTTCAGAATCGCCAGAGACGTCGCCCCCTTGCTCGGGTACTACAAGCCAGCGCTCCTGCACAACAAGCTCCTCCCAAGCCTGGCGGGTGGAGACAAGATGTCCGCCTCGCTCCCCCACACGAGCGTGTTCACGACGGACCAACCCGATGACGTGAGGAAGAAGATCGTCAACGCCTTCACGGGCGGGCGGGTCTCCGTGGAGGAGCAGAAGAAACTTGGAGCCAATCCAGACATCTGCACGGTCTATCACTACTACATGTACTTCTTCATGCCCGAGGACGATGAGCTGAGAGACATCTATCTCAAGTGCAAGGGCGGTGAGATCCTCTGCGGGGAATGCAAGCAGATCCTCATCGAGAAGATCAACGGGTTCCTGAAGGAGCACCAGCAGAAGCGTGAAGAAGCCAAGGACAGAATCGAGGACTTCATATTGCGGGACTGAAAAGAATAAATCGCACGTGACCATTCGTGATTGTGATGGATGTCGATGACCTGATGGACGAACTGAGCCTCCTCGAGAAGAAGGTCCTTCTCGCATTCGGAGATGCCAGCTCGGCCGCTCCAGATGAGCTTCTGAAGCGCGGAGGTTTCGCGGAGCTCGTCGAGGTCATGAACGCCTCCTCCTGGCTCCAGTCCAAGGGGCTCGTCACGATAAAGGAGAAGGTCATCAGCTACTACTCTCTGGCCAAGAAGCAGTGGGCGACGAAGAACCTTCCCGAGAGGAGAGCGCTGAAGGCGCTGAGGAAAGCCAGGGGAAGGATCGATCTCGGAACGCTCCAGAAGAGGGCGCGTCTCTCGCCGAAGGAGGTTCAGATCGCCATCGGATGGATGAAGAGAAAGGTGTGGGCCACGATAGAGAAGGAAGACGGTAGCACCGTTCTGATCATCACCGAGCATGGAAAGAAGGCCGTCACCGAGAAGGGCAAGGACGAGGAGCTCATTCAACGCCTCTCAGAGGGAGAGCTGTCTGAGAGCGATGTGGACGCCGCAACGATCGGAATGCTGCTGAGAAGGCAGGATGTGGTCAAGGAGAGGGAGAGAGTCCTCCGCGAGATCACGCTCACTGACGTGGGAAAGAAGTGCATACAGAAGGGCATCAAGATAGGAGAGGAGGTCGCGCAGCTGACGCCTGAACTGTTGCAGACGGGGAAGTGGAGGGAGGTCAGCTTCAGGAAGTACGACATAGACGCCTTTGCTCCGCCAGTCTCTGGCGGGAGGAGCCATCCCCTTGTGGAGCATATCAGAAAGGTCAAGCGAATCTTTGCGGAGATGGGTTTCGAGGAGATCGAGGGCGATTTCGTTGATCTCTCCTTCTGGACCTTCGATGCGCTCTTCCAGCCCCAGGACCACCCGGCCCGGGACATGCAGGACACGTTCTACCTATCGGAGCCGAGGACGCTGCCCCTTCCGCCTGAGGAGCTGGTCCAGAGGATCAAGGATATGCACGAATCGGGCGGGGACACTGCCTCGGAAGGCTGGAAGTACGAATGGGACGTCGACGAGGCCAGGAAGGCGATATTGAGGACCCACACAACAGTGAACACGCTCAGATACCTCTCGGAGCACCCGGACCCGCCGATCAAGGTTTTCTCTGTGGGCAGGGTCTTCAGGCGAGAGGCGATGGACTCGAAGCATCTTCCCGAGTTTATCCAGGTCGAGGGAATCGTCATGGAGAAGGGGGCCAATCTCGCGATGCTCATCGGCGTGCTGAAGGAGTTCTACAGGAAGATGGGATACGACAAGATCAACATCAGACCGGGCTACTTCCCATACACAGAGCCTAGCCTGGAAGTGGAGATGTACTTGGACGGGGAGTGGGTCGAACTCGGCGGTGCCGGGATATTCAGGCCAGAAGTCACCCATCCGTTCGGTGTGAAGCATCCCGTCCTCGCATGGGGACTCGGACTCGAAAGGCTGGTCATGGCCCTGACAGACACAACCGACATGCGCACGATCTACGTGAGCGACATCGAGTGGCTGAAGAAGGCAAAACCCATATTCTGACTACACTTGGGATGTCTTGGATCTCGCTTGAAAACTGATCTTGTAGGGCATCCTCAGGATCTTCAAAACATAGCTAGCTCGATTCAAGGCTTCGAGCGTTTTCATGACGCGGCCTGAATCATCGACGTTGAATTCCTCTTCAGATAGTGGATAGACGAGCTTGTCCCCTCGAACTCTCCAGCCGTAGGGACGTGTTGCGGAAACGACTGACCGAGGCGGATTCTTCGCTCCCTCAACCCTCAACTCAAGATAGGCGCCAGATATCATGATCGCAGTCATTATGAAGAGCATTCTGAGTTGTTAAGCCACTTTCGTCGAAATTATCATCCATGATAATCTGGCCTGCGACTCCTGACCAAACTTTTATCTCGGTGTTGTCAATACGACACTTGAGAGGACTGTTCATGAAGGAAGTTGAGGAAGAAATCGCTGACGGCGAGAGGCTGTTGGGGATGTGCGAATACGATAAGGCGCTCAAGCATTTCAACAAGGCAGCGAAGATGAGTCCAGAGAACGCGAGGGCATTCTTCGGCAAGGCGGAGGCGAGCATCGGGAATCCGAAGGTCAAACCCGAGAAGATTGCCGATCTCTACAAGAAGGCGATAGATCTAGAACCTGAGAACCCCCAGTACATCGAGGCCTACGCTTCTTTCTGCATGGACGCCGGGAGGTTCAACGAGGCAGAGCAGTTCTACGTCAAGGCCAGCGAACTCGACCCTGACAGCGCTCCATATTACCTTTCTGAATTCGCCATTCAATACTATTCAAAGGCACCCATAATAATGGAGAGGTTTCTCGATGAGAAGACGAAGGACATGATAGCCTCGAAGTCGCTGGAGTACCTGTTGAGGGCATTGGGCATAGAGCGTGACGATGCGCTCCGACTACTGAAATAGACGTGTCCTCGTTCTCTCCGGTTTTTCGGGCTCCTGCCTCTTGGAGACGCATGCCTTGCACACGGTCATGCGGAAATCGAAGTCATCTCTGCACACGGGCTTTCCGCAGTATGAGCACGTTTGTGTCGCGGGAGCACCGCAGATATGACAAATGGATATCAGACTCAACGTGGGTGAATGGGATTGACGAAATAAAGCTTTGCGGGAGCTATCCCCGAAGTTCTCCGAGAGTTGTCACTCTCTCGGCGAATGCGTTGTGCTTGTGGATCGATTCCTCGCTCTCGCTTTTGACCTGGACCTGAACCCAGTCGGGCAAGTCCTTGAATTCCTCCAGAATGTGCGCTAGGACCCCCCTCACGACGTCCTCGACGAATCTCGGGTTCGAGTGCGCCCGCCTGACGAGCTCCGCCTCGTCCTCCCTTTTCAGTATCTCATACGTCGGGCTGCTCATCGATCTCTCCACTATGTGCACAAGGTCATCTGCCTCAACGGTCATACCCTCAGGAACATCCATCATCACGAATGTCTTGTTTCTCTGATTGTGAGTGATGGCTTGCTCCACCTTTAACCCGCTGGTGCTGCCGCTGATGGTCTCCATGGCACAGGGGCACGTGGTCATGCCAACGACCTCGACTCCGATTGACTTCTTGGTTCCCGGCTGCTCACCGCTGCGGGCCTCGGCCCTGGCAACGAGCTTGAACCTCTCAAGGCTCTTCGTCCCCAGCGGGGTCTCCTTCTCCAAGAAGTAGTACGCGCTGGCCCTTGCCTCAGAGTAGGAAGCGTACTCATGCCGCTCAAGGAGTTTCCTGCATATCATCAGTGAGAGGTCCTCCAGGCCGGCGACCGGCTGCCTGACGGAGCTGTCAACGATCTCGCCGATCGCCTCCAGGTTCCTGGACATATGGCTGCCCTTCATTGAGGAGGGCAGGTCAACGAAAACATCAAGGTCGACGGTGAGTGTCGTCGCTCTATCTGGTCTCCTCACTCTCACGGGCTTCTTGACGTCCGTGACGCCGACACGAGTGAGGATGAACTTGTTATCGGACCGTTCGTTCTGAATATCTCTGGAGGCCATTGTCTCCCCCGCAAATATGACTGCCTCCCTTAAATTATTTCTCACTGATTCTCTCCTTTCTGGCCTTTATTGGTTCCCTGACGTAGAGCAGGATCAACGTCAGAGTGATGAACCCGAGGATTGCTGAGATGATGAATGGGACTCCCTCCCCTGGTATGACGAAAGGAGGGATCCCGAAGAACTGTCCTCCAAAGGCCATATAGACGGCCCCGCCTATCGGGGCGCCGATTATCGCCCCCACGTTGAACATCGTCTGCATCATACCTATCAATCTCCCTCGGACGGCGGCAGGGATTATGTCCGCCTGCAAGGCTCTCAGTGCAGGCTGGCTGATCTGGAATGCGAAGAAACGGAACGCCAACACTCCACTGATGGCCACAAGACCGTAGAGATAGGGGTCCGCGAGTGAGTTTGCCCTTCCTAACGCCCGTAATGGCAGAAGCCCCACGAATGGAAGGATCAACATTGAGAACCTGGCCAGATATCCGCCCAGAAGAAGAACGGGTTTTCGTCCAACCCTGTCCGCCTGCCTTCCGGCAGGGATGTTCGCAATCATCCCGATCGCACCAGTGAGGCCGATTATTATGCCAATCAGATACTCTTCGATATTGATGATGTCCTTCATGAAGAGAATCGTGATGAAACTCAGTATGCCCATGCTGAAACCATTGACCAGCGCATTGAGGTAGAGAATCCTGAGCTCGGAGGATGTCCTCGAGTCCAGGACGGTCTTGCGCTTCGTCCTTGAACTCCTGTCCTCCTTCTTGCGCTTATCTGGCTTGATTACATCCTCAACCGTGGCGAAGAAGAGGCCCGCCGCGATGAGAGACAGAATCGCGAGGACGTAGAAGGGAAACCGATAGCTAGAGAGCGTATCCAGGCCGAGGACGTTCTGCCCCATGAAAAGGAGCAGTCCGCCGATGAGGGGGCCAAGAACCCAGCCCGCATTGGACGCGAAAATGTACACACCCATCGCCCGTCCCCGTTGCCTCCCCGGCACGGAGTCCACAAGCAGAGCTTCGCCTACCGGCCAGACCATTGCGGACGCAACACCCTGAAAGGCGCGGACGAAAATCAGACCGACCCAGTCCCCTGGAAGAGTGAAGAAGAAGGCGAGAAAGGCATACATCACGGCCCCCACGCCGATTATCCGCTTCCTTCCAATCCTGTCCGAGAGATTGCCGAACGGAGTGGCCAGGAGAGCGCGAGTTACCATGAAAGAGGACAGGAGGATTCCGATGGCGATGGCATCGGCGCCGAGGAACTCGGCATAGAAGGGCAGAAACGGCGCGATCAGCCCGAACCCGAGGCTGATGAGGAAGGCGAGCGTTGACAGAACATAGAGGTTGACTTTCCTCTGCCTTCTCCCAACAGAAGTAGATGTGGGCACTGCGAAGAGCATGTCCAATCGTGTATAAAAGCCCGATTTGGCGGGCGCTTCTCAGGCTACTCCCCGACCATCTGTATGATGAGCTTCCGGTTCCTCCGCTTGTTGTCGAGCTCCACGAACACTATCTGCTGCCATGTCCCCAGGAGCAAGTCTCCATCCACGAAAGGCACTGTCAGGCTGGGTTTCAAGAACGCAGCCCGAACGTGGCTGTGCCCGTTGCCATCATGCCACATCTGCTCGTGTCCGTATTCCATGTTCTTCGGGAAGAGCCTCTCCAGGGCATCGGGTATATCCCTCAGAAGGCCTGGCTCATACTCGATCGTCGTGACGGTGCTCGTAGAACTCCTCGTGAAGACGCAGGCTATCCCGCTGTTCATCCCGCAGTCGGAAACGACTCGCCTGACATCGTCCGTCACATCAATAATGTCTACCTCGCCCTCGGTACTGAGCTCAACTGAACCGGTAACTACTGTCAGGTCATCACCAAGCTGGCATGGGCTGGAGAGATAAAACTGTGTCGCTCTCTAGTCGGTGTCGAAGGTGTTGAACTCTTCCGGATATGACTGGATTTCCCCCTGGGCCTCGAGCGGAGGGAGAGGGGATAGTCGTCCCTCTCCCGATTCCTGAACGTCAACGGCCACCTGGATGTTCCTTGCCATCGCCATGACCTCGTCTTCGAGCACTGTCAGGAAGGTCCTCGATATCCTCTCAACAACGCAATCGATCAAGCCGGCAATCACACCGTTCAGAACGGCGAACGCCCCGGTTAGCGGTACGTCAGCTCCGAACTTGAGAAGCGAGTCATTCTCCAGCACGATCGTGGAGTCGGAGGCAGCGCGCAGCTCCCGCAATCCCTTCTCGGCGGCGGAGTTTCGGCCCTCCACGGAGAAAGGCATCACAGGGATCGAGATGACCACCGCGCCGGACTCGCGGATGATTCCGGAGACTTCGGGAGCGCAGCCAGTTCCTATGCCTCCGCCCAACCCGACAATGACGAATGCAATGTCCGCTCTGATCGCAGAAGAGATGCTATCCTTGGCGGCACGAGCGAGGCCCTTTCCCACTTCGGGAACGCCCTTCGCACCTCTGGAATGCTCCGGACCCTTCCCTAAGCGGATCTTGACGTCGGATACGACGCTGCCGAGACTCTCCTCATCGGAGTTTATGGCGACTGTCTCTAATCCTTGCCCGGACCGTTCCCGAACCTGGCCGGCGATGTTGCATCCCGCACCGCCGCACCCCACGATGACGATTCGGGGCTCTGGTAGGTCTGTTGAGAGTATTCCCATGACGTGGTCCACGATTTCCTGTTCCGCTTCTGCGCTCATTGGTTGCCTCCAAAGGTGTTTGCACGGAAATCTGTGTCCCGAAGGTTTGCATCCCATCCCTTCAGTGAGCAGTGCTTTACGGCCCTCGCCGTTCCCATCTTTTGGCTAGCGTTAGAGTCGCACAGACTTCCGCGCCTGGCACGTCCTTTGTCTATCGTTCGAGAAGTTCTCTTTTGTCGCCGAAGTCAACAGAGGCCTCCTTCCCAGAGGCTACTCCCATCGTCTCATTGTGTTTGCTGAGCCTCATCACGTTCTCTGGGGAGAGGAATTCCTCGACGCATTTGAGGACCGCATATTCCCGAGAAAGGAAATAGCCGTCCCTGATCATTGCATCGATGTATCCGAGGTATTTCGCTGGTATCTTCACCGATATCTCTTCCTGGGTCTTCTCCGTGTGGTCAATGAAGGCCTCTACAGCAACCCTCAGGAACTGGGATCGATTCGAGAATTCCTTGCTCTTCTGCAAGAAAGAATCCATCCTATCCAGGTTGTCTTTCTCCAGTCTGAGAGTCACGCGCTCGTTGATTTCCTTCATAGAGCCACCGCCCGCTCTCGAGGATGTATGACTTGGGTCATACAGTCCGAGAACATAAGGACGTGTCGGAGACCGTATCTGCAGGACGGTATTTAATAATATCGCGAGATGTCTTATCCCGTAGGACAAGGCGAAAGCCTTTTTTCCGCCCTAGGATTAGTGGGTGAGAACCGACATGAAAATCGACGAACAGTTGGCCATGGAGTCAAAGTGGCAGAAGAAGTGGGAGGAGTCCGGAGCTTTTGAGGCCGATGCCCGCGAAGGGCAGCCGAAGTTCTTCCTGAATGTTCCATACCCCTACATGAACGGATACCTCCATCTGGGGTTCGGGGTCACCTTTCTGCACGCGGAGATCCTGGCTAGGCACATGCGGATGAGAGGGTACAACGTGCTCATGCCGCAAGCATTCCACTGCACGGGTCTGCCGATTGTCGCGGCGGCCAACAGGATCTCCGAAGGAGAGGAGATGCAGTTCGGGATCATGAGAGACATGGGTATCCCGCAGGACGAGATCATAAGGTTCAGTGACCCCGTCCACTGGACGCAGCACTTCCCGCCGCAGGCAATGATTGACCTGAAGAGCCTTGGGGCGTCCGTCGATTGGAGAAGGTCGTTCATCACCACTCGCCTGAATCCCTTCTACGACAGTTTCGTCAAATGGCAGTTCAGAAAGCTGAAGGACAATGGTTTCGTGCGCCTCGGAGAACATCCGGTCATCTGGTGTCCAAAGGACGAGGCCCCGGTGGGCGACCATGACAGACTCGAGGGAGAGGGCGAGACGCCCGCTGAGTTCGTTCTTCTAAAGTTCCCGACCGATGGGAAGTTCCTCTTGGCCGCGACGCTGAGGCCCGAGACTGTCTACGGACAGACGAACCTCTGGGTGAATCCTGACATCGAGTACAAGGAGGTGCGCGTCGGGTCCGAGATATGGGTGGTCAGCGAGGAAGCCGCGAGAAAGCTTGCGGAGCAGAAGAAGGACGTCGAGGTCGTGGGTTCTGTGAGCGGCAGGGACTTCGTGGGGAAGACGGTCAGAGCACCCGTGATCGGATCGGAGATACCGGTCCTTCCATCGAAGTTCATAGACCAGGCGAAGGGCACGGGGATTGTGACGAGCGTGCCCTCGGACGCCCCCGACGACTGGATAGCGCTCAAGGACCTGCAGGAGGATGAGGAGACCCTGGCCGAGTTCGATCTAGACCCTGACGAGATCAAGAACATAGCGCCGATCGCGATCATCACGTCCGAAGGATGGGGGCCACTTCCAGCGGTGGAGATCGTGGACCGCATGGGGATAGAGAACCAGATGGAGAGGGACAAGCTCGAGAAGGCGAAGGACGAGATCTACAGGACGGGCTACTACACAGGGGTCATGAACGAGGATTGCGGGGACATCTCTGGAATGAAAGTCGAGGAGGCAAAGGACGTAATCAAGCGGAAGATGATCGAGGCGGGTGAGGCCGACATCTTGTACGAGCCCAGCGGGGAGGTCATTTGCCGCTGCCTGACGCCAGCCGTCGTCAAGCTCGTTCGCGATCAGTGGTTTCTGGACTACGGGGATCCAGAGTGGAAGAAGCTCACCTACGAAGCCCTGGAGAAGATGAGGCTGCTCCCGGAAATCTCGAGAAGGCAATTCGAGTACGTCGTGGACTGGTTGCGAGAGTGGGCGTGCGCACACCATCACGGACTTGGCACGTCCCTTCCCTGGGACGAGAGCTGGGTGATCGAGTCGCTTTCCGACTCCACGATCTACATGTCATACTACACGTTCTGCCACCTGCTCCCTGAGGGGAGCGCTGACAAGGTCGATGACGACTTCTTTGACTACGTCCTGTTCGAAAGCGGGGACGCAAAGTCGGTTGCGGAGAAGACGGGGATAGATGTGGAAACACTGGATGCGATGAGGAATGAGTTCCTCTACTGGTATCCGTTCGATCTCAGGAACTCGGGCAAGGACCTGGTTCAGAACCACCTCGTGTTCTGTATATTCAACCATGTCGCGATCTTCCCGCAGGAGAGCTGGCCAAGAGCCTTCGGAGTGAACGGGTTCGTGAAGCTGGAAGGACAGAGGATGTCGAAGTCCCACGGAATCGTGACGTACATAAGGCACGCGATAAAGGCCTGGGGCGCCGATGTGACACGAATCACGCTCGCGCAGGGAGGCGAAGGTCTTGATGACCCCTCCTTCGATGTGGACTTCGCCGATTCCATCGGAAGGAAGCTCCGGCAGTGGATGAGGTTCGCGCTCAGTGACCATGAGACTCGAGGTGACGTGCAACCGATTGATAGATGGTTCAGATCGGTAATGAACAGGGCTGTGGGGAGATACAACGAGGCCATGGAACTCCTCAACCTGAGGACTGCGTTGAAACACGCATACTTTGACCTTCAGGGTGACTGGAACTGGTATCTCAGGAGGTGCAACGACATCCCCAACTCGGAGCTTCTGGCGGACTTCGTTGAGCTGCAGACGATGCTTCTTGCCCCCTTCGTTCCACATGTGTGCGAAGAGATATGGGAAGGAATCGGAAAGGAGGGTTTCGTATCGCTCGCCGGACTCCCTGAGACTGATGAAGACAGCATCAAGGTGGAACTGGAGGCGTCCGAGAAGTTCTTCCGGAACACGCTGGATGATGTGAGGCAGATCTCCAGGGCGACGGGCATGACCCCCGCACGGCTTGTGTTCTACACTCATCCGGAATGGATGGCAAACATGTTTGAGACGGCGGTCGGGCTGAGGAAGGAAGGCAAACTCGAAGTCGGAGTCCTGATGAAAGAGGCCATGAAGGACGACCTCGTAAGGGCGAGTTCGAAGCAGGCCTCCAAGTGGGCGCCCAAGCTTGTGGACCAGGTCACCAAGATGAAGCCATCCGACGTCACAATGTTCTCTCAATGCATCGATGAGAAGAACTACTTGGAGGAGTCGAAGGGCTTCCTGGAAAGGGAGTTCAAGTGCGAGGTCTCGATATTCACCGCTGATGACCCGGAACGACACGATCCCGGATCACGGGCCACGGGGGCAAGGCCTTGGCGCCCTGCAATCTTCATCGAATAAGGATAATATAGTGAGTGCGTTCTCAGTCACCAGATGGGCCTGTAGCTTAGCTAGGTTGAGCGATCGGCTCTTAACCGATAGGTCAAGGGTTCGAATCCCTTCAGGCCCGTACTAATTGCGGTACGAAACCATTATATTGGGGTTAACTGATAGTCTCATCGTGACGAAGCGGAAGGGAAGAGGAACTGCCTACAAGTCGCTACTCGAAGACAAAGAGGTCAAGCGCTGGTATGACAACGTGGCAAGAGGTTCCATCGTGACTGCTGATGTCTACTTGCGTCGATTGGGCAACTTCTGCAGAGGCCACGAGCTTACGCCAAGAAAGTTCGCTGCAAAATCGAAGAAGGAACTCTACAAGGTTCTTTTGGACTACGTGACCGAGTTGGAGGACAAGGAACTGACAGGTTCATACATAACGTCGATACTGAAGGCACTCAGATCCTGGCTTGGCCACAACGACAAGGTCATACAGAAGAAGATCAAGGTCAGAGACTCTGGGATTCATCCTACATTGAAGGACGAGAGAGTGCCAACTCCTCAGGAACTCAAAGGGATCTTTCTTTCTGGAGACAAGAAGACCAGGGTCATGTGTGCTCTGCTGGCACATTCAGGATTGAGGATACAGACACTGGGCAGCTACACAGGAGACGATGGACTTGTCGTTGGTGATCTTCCTGAGATGAAGGTAAAGGGCGATTCGATTGCTTTCGAAAAGACACCGACCATAGTCGTGGTTAGGCATGAACTGAGCAAGGCTGGACAGAGGTACTTCTCATTCCTGTCCGAAGAGGGTTGCGAATATCTGAAGGATTACCTTGAGGAGAGACTCCGCAATGGAGAGAAGATGAAGATGGATTCTCCCATTCTCACGCCAAAAACTGCCAGGAAGCCTTTCATATCAACGACCAAAGTCTCACACGCGATTAGGGGAGCCATAAGGAAATCTGGCTTTCAATGGCGGCCCTACGTTCTCCGATCCTATTTCGACACACAGCTCATGCTTGCAGAGTCGAAAGGGTTTGTCCTCCGTGATTACCGAACTTTTTGGATGGGGCACGTGGGAGACATTGAGCATAGGTACACCACTAACAAGGCCAAACTGCCTGCTCAGGTCGTTGAGGACATGAGGGAAGCCTACAGTAGGAGCCAGGAATTCCTGCAGACAAAGGTCCCCGAACTTCCCAAAGAGGAAGAGCTGAAGCGAATATTCCGCACAGAGCTGTTGCGCATGTCCGGGTTCACTGAGGAGGAGATAGAGAAGGACTCGCTCTGCAACATCTCAGATGAGGAACTGAGAGACATCATCAGGAACCGTCTGGTCGGGGCCAATCCAAACAACAATCATCAAAAGGTCGTAGGGATGGATCAAATCGAAAGGTATGTCACTGAAGGATGGGAATTCGTGACGGCTCTCCCAAACAACAAAGTCATCCTCCGATATCCCTCTTGAAAAGGTGAAGCCAGATATCTAGCTTTGCCAGAAATTCCTCAGCTGTAAGCTTCTCATTCTCCGCCATGAGAACCTCTCGAAGAACGGATGATGAAGGAAGTTTTTCTGAAGCAAAGCGACGCAGGCTCGAGGTCTTGATGATTCTATTCTCGGGTGAGGGTTGGCTACCCTCATTCTCATTATAGGTGACTTCGGTTTCAGCCTTTGACACAATGATATCCCTCTTTGGAGTCTTTTCTCGGACTCTCGATTGGTCCTCGATTTCACTCGTCTCAATGAATGCACGTCTTATTGGCACACGTTTGGGTGCCTTTCTAGCTCTTCTTTTCCGAGTAATATGAAAGGTCATCTTCGACTGTGAGGCCTCTCTAAGACGCAGTTCTAGGGGCTCAGGAGCTGATTTGGAAGCTACCCTGGGCTTCATCGTGTTGGCGAGTCCCGAATCTCCTTTATGCACTCGGGCCTTTCTGACAACCACTATCTCTTTTTCGACTTGAGATTTCTTCTTGCGAGCGCGATTCGATTCCGTCATTCGTCAGACCTCGTACCTAGAGCTATGTTTCTGTCGCAGTTCGCACGACATCGCGGTGTTGGACATTCCATCCCCTCCTTTTGATCTGCCTCCACTGCCGTCACAACATTGCCGATATCTCCAGTCCAATCGTGGCCTATTCCGCATCATCGCGATCCTCTTCCTCGGGATGACGCCAGAAGTAGCATCCAGTGTCTTTGCAGTTCTGGCAATCTTCGTCGCAATGCGTGCCTGATGGATAACGGTAATCGCACTCAAAGCCCTCACAATGTCTCTTGTCGCAATCCTTTGGCGCTTCCCTGCACCTGATCCTGCAATCATCAAACTCCTCACAGGTCTTGCAGAATCCATCGTTCTCGCACCTATCCCCGCAAGCATCGAAACTGCATCCGTAGCAGAGCCCATCACAGAATCGTCCAACGCAATCCTCCACTTGGCAGGTCATGCACGCCTGTTCTTTAGGGATGCCATCACACATCTCCACGAACTCCTCCTCACCTTCGTCTGTCGACTCCCGTTCTTCCGGGATGGCATCTTCTCTGTCGTCTTTCTCTTGAGGCACCTTTTCCTCTTGTCCAGTCTTTCTTCCATCATTCCCATCCATTGACTTCACCACACAATCTTTGCATTCCGCATTCTTCCTATTGTCCATTCGACACTCATTCAGACACTTCTCACTGCAGAGGTATTGATGACAATAGCCAGGTATCACGACAAGGTGGTTCGGAACCCTCCTGCCGCACATGAAGCACGCTTTTGAATTGGGACAATCGTGTCCCTCAAAGCAGCCTCTTCGGTAGTCGGTGCAAAGAATCTCTTGGCAGAAATCGCAGCGGACCGGAGATAATGACGGTTGCAGGCACCTCGCACACGTTTCTTTTGGCTCCGAAACGCTGGGTTTCATGCCCTTGACACTCTTATCTGGAGGAGGCATCCGCCTCGAAGGACGGTCAAGCCCCTCGCTTGAGAGAGCAGCGTCGGTCTTGAGAGGTTCGACATTCCGTGATTGCTTCGGAGGCGGTTCCGTGACAACCTCCTCTGCTCTTCTCTTGAATATCGTTTTTTTCTCGGGCTTACTGACTTCAATTTTGCTTTTTGGTTGGTCGGGAAATCGGGTGGTTCTTTCCGATGGAGGCGGAGGAGGAGAAGGTTGCTTCGAAGCCGTCTCTTTCTTATCGGGAATCACTACACTTTTCCAGGATTTGAGGCCCGGCTTTGTCGTGAGGATGCTATAGTTGCCTGGTCCATATCTGCTCAATTCCTGAAGACTCGGGGCGTGATCTAGGGTTCCGACATGCCTTAGCTTACCCATATGATCTCTCCTACGAACGAGCCACTTTTGATTCGGCAGGCTCGAAACATCGGACGGCTTGGAATCCCTTCGCTTGCCCGAATCGGCACCGTCCCTTTCTTGGAAAATACCAAGCAAGAGCAGAAGTTCTAGCACGGTACAGAGGCCCGAGACTCGGTGCGAAGTGGCTTGGAACTGTCCTTGGAGCCAGCCAATCCCGAGCCCGAGGCCCGAGATGCCAATCAGGAACCGAGGTCTTCTTCTGCATTTGACCGAAGACGACTGAGGCTTGAGGAGCCCCTTCTCACGAGTGCAATTCCTGCTTGAAGAGTCGCTGCTAGTGATGTCCCCGAGTGAGGTCATGCTATATCACCTAAATACTCCCGAGGACTTAAATATTCGTATGCGATTTACCAAATAGGTATTAGATTCATACAGAAGACAAAGGGGTGTTACAAATGGGTCGAGGTAAAGGATTGAAGGAGATTCAGGATTTCAACAGACAGCCCTACCGAACGATAATCGAAATGTTCAAAGACATCGGAAACGAGCCGCTGACCTTCAGAGAGTTGCGCTTCCTGCTCCTGGAGAACCACGAGCTGAATAGGCTGTCGCATGGCGGCAAGATTCAGCAGGAGATTCTCAAGAGACGCTTGAGATTCCGTGGGGGAGAAATACCTCTCGAGGAAGTTAGAAGTAAGCTGCTCGAAGAAGAAAAGGTGCTACTGAATACGACGGGTCGAAACAAGGGCAGACCCATGACGGTCAACGGATTGAATCGGTTGCTGCAAACAATGAAGAACGATTCAAAACCCAAAGTCCTGGAGAAGATCGAGGAGACATATCGATTGTCCGAACTACCCCTTCTTCAGCTCTCACGTGCGATCCGTGAGGAGAGAATCCTGAGATGTCCAGATGACAAGATAGGTCAGCTTCGTGGCGAAATGATAACAGTGTACAACGTTGTGGCCAACTCTGATCTGGAGAGAGAGTTTGAAGGAAAGGAAGGCGAGACGTATAGGCAGCTGAGAACCTTCACAAATGAAGTAGTAAAAGTGTGGGCTAGGCAGAGAATCAGTTCATTCGCTGAGAGACTCAAGGCCATTAGAGACATTCAAGATGATGGAAACTTCCTGGGCTATTGCCACGAGATGGTCACATGGTTCATTGGGAGCCTGGGCCTCGATGAAGATGATTTCAAGGATGACCTTTGTCGGATAGAGGAATTGGCTTCAGACGATAAGACAAAGAAAGTGGCACGAGTCTACCGACGGAACGTCAATGCCTGCAAACGGAGGCTCAAAGAGAAGAGGGTGGGATTCATGTTCCCTTACTCCGAGAAAGAGGGGGAGCCCAAACCTGAAGAGCGAAAGAGAGACGTATCATTGATCAGCGCAATACGTATGGTCTCGGCAGTACAGAACATACCAGTAAGTGATGCCGTGAGACAAATGGTTAGGGAAGGCAAGATGGGTAAGACGGATGGAAATTGGCTACTCATCGAACAGGATATGGGGGAGCTATACAGGAGACGCGGGCTATGGCAGCTTCTCAGCTCAAAGACCTTCGACGATGAGCCCATCATAGTCATAGACACACGCTTGATTCACTAGCCTCAAGATGTTGCACAGAGGTATGACTCGGAAGTAGAAGCGACTAGCCAAAATTGTTTTCCCCGCATACTCCAAGGGCGACCCAACAATGTCGTCGTTCTCATTGAATCACGACATTTCTTGTGATGAGACTTGGTGACAGCCCTGCAACTTCGTGTAGACTTCACCCGTACGGCCCGTGCGACCTTACTGCAAATGTCCGGTAGTGGACGAACAGTTCCTATTGCCCTGTACAGAACATTGCGTATGGTTATTTCTAGTTTTGATAATAGGACAGAAATCTTCATACTTCTGTCTCATTCCTTTCAATATTATGATACAAATTCGGACCATGAGTCTGGTGAATGATCCATTCGAACTGATGTTTCGGGAAATGCCGAAGGCCTTGGAGAGAAACAGCATAGAGGTCACTAGAAGAGATTCTCACAACCAAGAAATCGAGGGGAGAATGATTCTGAATCCGCCTTGGAACAAGCCGAAGGTTCACATGAAGCTCTATCATAACGCAGGTCATACTCTCATTGTGGCGAGTGTGAAGAAACGAAGCGGGTTTCGAAAGAATGGACTCATGAAAAGGCTGATGGAAAGCCTTGTCGATGACATAGAAAGAATCGGAAGGGATTGAGTCTGAATGCTGTCTAGGGTTGAAAACACATGGTCAGAGGAATCGAAATCCCAGAGATGGCTGTTATCCAAGGGTCCAGTCAGCCTCTCACCACTCCCCGCGCTGAGATGATTCCAACGCTAGAGGTGTCTTGCTTCTTGTCGGTGTGCCATGTTTCCTGCACGCCCTCACGTGTTCTGGAAGGAAGATGGCCAAAGGATTCATATCTCGGATACAGCGTGCTGAGCTGCCTAGCTAAACATCCCTCCACAACAAGGGCCGCTTGGCGGCCCAGTTTTTTCCTGTGTCTTTCCTGAAGACGGCCAAAGAAGATATGTCTGCAGTTCGTACGAGAAGGCGATCGTGGGAACGGGGCTCCTCCTCAGTATACGGGAACAGAGTGGGATTCGTCCGTGGCAGGAGCATCCTCGTAGGAATCGATGTCCTCCCTCAATCGCAGGCGCTCCGCAACCTCCGTGCAGAGCCGGGACAACCTCTCGTGCCCCATCAAGGCGTACATGGTCGCCTTCAGTCTCCAAACGGAGGGATAGTCTATCTTGACCCTCGTGACCTGGTTGAGACAGTAGAGGGCTTGCCTGTACTTCTCCAGCCACGCAAGGGTCACCCCTTTCGAGAACCAAGCGTCCACATCCATAAGGTCCATTTCCAGTCTCTTCTGGCATGTCCGAAGGAGCTTGAGAATGTCTTCTCGCCGATCGCGCTTGCTTCTCATCATCCAGCAATCGTTCTCAGAAACGATATCTCTTCCCTTCCAGAAATCAGAACTGATAAGCTATATGGATTGCTCCTCAGCCCTTTCCAGACAGAGCCTGGCCATCCTCTCGTTGCCAAGCTGTCCGAATATCTTGGCCTTGAGCATCCAGATCCCTGGGTAGAAGGTGTCTCTCTTCGTGATCACTTCCAGGGTTTCGATGCATTTCTCGTATTCCCCTGATGTCGCCAGCCAAGCCGCTTTAGCGAACAGCGCGTCCAGGTCCAACGGATTCTCCTGCAGCCTTTCTCGGCATTGCTGCTGCCAGATTCTCGTATGATTCCAGTCCATCTGTTCTGCATCGTTCTTGGACATCGCTGAGGTCACCCACCTAGATAGATAGGATAGAGAGGCCTTTTGGAGGAGCATATATCTTACTTTCTAGGCTGTTATCTGATTCGGTAATGGCAACATTAAAACGGAACCCTCAGAATCGAGTCTGAGACCCTTCCTGAACTTGGCATGCACAAACAAGAGCGATGATAATGTCTCATTCTGATACATGGATTGAGAAGGACACCGAAGAGGATACATGAGAAGAGCTTCCACTAGGCCATGATTCTCGTCACTTGGAATTCTCCGTTCTCAAAGACAATCGCGAAATATCTTGTATCATGACGAGCGCTCCTCATCTTCACGCATCTGATTCGTCTTTGTACTTCGAAGTCTCCCCTTTTCTCCATTTTCAGAAGGATGATTCCATCCGCGAGATACTCTTCCTTGTGCTTTCCAAAGACTTCCCAGAGGTCAGGACTCGAGAGCAGAGGGAGGCTCACTTCTGGAATCTCCGTGATTATGAACGATGTCAGCCCGAGACCCTTGAACCATCTCAACATCTTGAAGAACTCCATCCTGAAGTCCTCGAACTTTGCCAGAGCCTCCAAGGCGTCGAGAGAATCCAAGACGAGGAGGTTATAGTCAAACACATTCTTGATATTCTTCGTATACATCGAAAGGAAGTCCACCCAGATATCCTCTTCCGCGTCCTCCATTTTCTTCCTAAGCTCACTCAAGTCAAGAACACTCACCTTGTCTTTGACAGTCTCTGGACTCAATCCAAGGCTTTTCATGTGGTCCAGCAGGCTCGCTCTCTTCTGTTCGAGAGATATGTACAAACCCTTTGTGCCTCTTCTTATGGCGTTGTTATAGAGAATCGAGTAGGCAACAGAGGACTTCATTGTACCTGGCGTTCCTGCGATTAGCACATTGTGACCATTGGGAATCCCACCGTTCAAAATGACGTCAAAGCCGCCTATGTAGGTCTGTATGAGCTTCATCGTCACACACCTTCCGACATGATTCCGATTATCTCCTCTTTCATGATGTATCCTCTCAACTTCATGTCCACTTTGATCTCGTTGACATCGACGATTTCCCCGAATTCAATCATAACCTCTTGAGCTCTCTCTGCGATATCCGCAACATCCGCCAACGTAACCTCGTTCAGAGACTTGCCGAGTTTCTCAATTTCCTTTGCAAGGACGTATCTTCCAGCCTTCCCTAGATACTTCGCGAATATTCGCAGCAATCTTTCTCTCGTGTCCAGCTCTTTTCTTGGTCGAACTTTCCCTTTGCCAAAAACTGGCAATCCCTCTTTTCCATTGAAGACGACTTGCGAGAAGGGTGATCCTGAAATGACAGGGGGATTCACTGAGAGTTGCTGAGCTTCACCCAAGTCAGAGTTGTAGTACCCCAATAGGTCTGCGGAGATTCTTTGGGATTCATGTCCCCAATTCCTCAGCACAGCATTATCGCCTGCGTACACACCTAGTGTATCCAGAGTGCTGGTCATCCATGTCGCCAAACCCGGAATGTCCTCCAGAAGAAAATCCTTCATAGCGATGTCCTTCCTCTTACAGTAGGCGTGCAGGAGGTATTGGCACAGCTTACCGATGTGGGCGTCAAGTATCTGCAGAGTCCTTTTTTCGACGTCAGGGAATTCCATCACTATATCCTTCGGACCCACGATGCGGGAGAACTCAATATCTGTTATCAATGACTTGGGCACAATGAATGTGCAACCGGTGCTTCTGGCAAGGTGTCGCATGTGAATGGTCAGTTCTCTCACCGCTTGGATCTCATTGTTGCAGACAATCCTTGGAAAAGCATCCAATAGTACTACACCCTGCCTTTGAGATAATGCAAAGTCCCGGACCGAGAAGTACAATCTACTCAAGTCGGAGGGTCTGATGCAACCCTGTTCGCCATGGAAAGAGATTCTTACGATAGCGGCCTTTGAAACACAGTGTCTTTCCTCGAAAGTGTCTCTGCTGGAGGATGTCAGAATGAGCCCTGGCTTGCCGTTTCTCATAATATCAGCGAAGATGGTCACTGAGTACTTGGGTCTGGTTTCACTTATGAAATGAATCCTGCCTGCCTCAAGATCAAACCTTGACATCCCCTCTGGGGAACTTCTCCTTGATGGCAACCTAACCGGGGCATAATTGGCCCGAAGTAGTGCCATCAGAGCTATAGCAGCAAACAGAAGTAATCCGAGACTTGGACCTACGAAGCTGTTCGCATTTAGGATTTCCATCCTTCGGTAGATTAGCCCCGTAGTGAGAAGAACCAGAAGTGAGAGTACGAACAGGTACCCTTCTTCCCGGAGTATGTGGGATCTCAGCCAATGAGAAGAGGATTCCCCAATCGAAATCCCGAGACATGCAATTGCGTAGAGGGTGAAAAGAGAATGGTCGTATAGATCGGAACTTGCCCATCCCTCTGTCCTCGACACCAGGATTATGCCGAGCGATGGAGCAAGAACCATGAGTGGAAGGTACACCTTTCTCGTGAACCTGCGTCCGTGAAAGAACGTCATCACTAGTATCGTGGTCGTGGGGAACACCAGAATCGTTGAGGAGACGCTCAAGGCATCGATGCCAGGAGACTGGAGTGCTCTTCCCACGAGCCAAGACAGATTCACGGTCAGAAGGAGCAAGCCGAGGACTACAAACGGCATCTTCGTCATCCACGAACGCAGGGCAGCAATCCCGACGATGAGTACAACTAGAGTGAGGATGGAAGCAATAAGCACAAGAACGAATTCGAGAGTCATGTTCTCTTCTCCTTCCCGAGTGGTTCGAAGAATACTAGCTCACTGTATTCCCCTTCATCCATCTGGCCGCCCAGACCAGTCCACAGGTCAGACAGCTCGGCTTCTGACACTATTCCAAGCGAAATCAAATCGTTCTGCTCGAAATCCGCTAGATACTTCCTGTCGATTCCTATTATTCTCACGTTGCAGATTCCAACATCCCTTCCTTTGATCTTCGCAGTGACCACACTGCCGGGTTTAATGTCCCGACTGCCCTGCGGTTTTCTGAGCATGGATGTCTTCACCCCGTGTCTGACCTTTTCAATGTCGTTGAACTCGAATGCGAGGGACATCTTTGGCTTCATGACAAGCCGAAATTCACCCGAGATTGCGAATCTGAACGCCAGAATCATCAGAATGACTATGATTGGCCCAGCGACCATGATGGCCGGAAGTCCGAGCTTGTAGAGCTCGGCATGGAACCAGAACCCGCCAACCAGGGTCGCGGAAACAGCGAACAGGATTGTAAACCTCAACAGAATGAGGCCGAGCCTTTTCCATTTCACCTTAACACTCCCTAGCGGATAGCCTTCGCAATCTCAAACCACTTATTCTCATGAACCAAAGTGAAGTAGTCCGTCTTGTGTTCAACACTCCTCATCTTCACGCATCGAATTCTTCTCTGGACATCAATGCCGTTGACCGTTTCCATCTTCAGTTCGAATATCGCGTCGGCGAGGAAAGCCTCATCGAAGGTCTCCTCAGACCTCATGAAGGTCAGGAGGTCCAGACTCGATTCGGAGACAATAAACACTGTGACATCGAGGAACCTCAGCCACTCAAAGAAATCGTACAGGTCCTTCCTCCTCTCGCGGAAGTCGGCAACGAGTTCGAGGGCTTCCAGTGAGTCTACTACTAGCATATCAGAATTGTGCTCCTCTATCAGCTCTTCTACTTTGTTTTGACAGATTCCAAGGAATCCATTTTCAGGTATCGGACTCCACAGGGCCTTCTCTTTCAGTGACCGCATCTTCCTGTGAAGTTCTTGGAGTTTCTCCCGACCTCGGCTCAAATCCAATATTGGGATGAGTTTACGTATGGCATTGATCGGCATCCCAAGGGACCTCATCTGGTCAGCCAGACTCTCTGCATCTTGCTCGAGCGTGATATAAAGGCCCTTTCTTCCTTCTAGGGCGTTGTTATAAAGGATGTAGTAAGCGAGTGATGATTTCATAGTCCCTGTCGAGCCGCGAATCAGAGTGATGTGTCCTGGAGGGATTCCTCCCCCGATTTCATCATCGAAGCCCTTCACATATGTCATCACTTTGCCATGCGATTTCATGCTATCACCTGACAACTTTCGTCACGTTGAAGTAGCCATCATCCCAAGCGAGAGCCATATACGCGTTATTATGCCTCATCTCCCTCATTTTCAGACATCTGATTCTTCGTTGCACATTCACATCATCAACAAGATGAAGTCTCAAAAGAAGAACGCCATCCGCAAGGAAGTCCTCGACGCTCTTTGACTGAATGACGTTACCGCCAACAACGAAATCCGGTCTCTCTGCGACAACGAAGGTCGTCACCCCGAGTTCTCTCAGCCACCCAAATAACATGAAGGCCTTCTGCCTCTTCCGATTGAAACCGCCAATCGCCATGAGAGCGTCTAATGAGTCAATGACTAGGAAACTCAGGTCGAATCGACGCTTCAGTTTCTTGATTTGGGAGTAGAGGACTTTCATCCACTTCTCCTTCGTCATTGAATGACGGCTCTTGAGGTGGGCCATATCAAGTATCCTAAGCGATTCTCTAACACCATCATACTCCATTCCAAGCGACTCCATTTGACCAATCAGGCTAGCTGTGCTCTGCTCCAGTGTGACGTACAACCCCGTCTTTCTCTCCTCCAAGGCGTGGCTGTATAGTATGAAGAAGGCCAGAGAAGACTTCATCGTGCCTGGGGCGCCCGCGATCAAGACAACGTGTCTACTTGGTATTCCCCCACCGAGCGCAACATCCAAGCCCCTCACGTACGTCTTCTGTATCTCTCTTTCTCTTCCTAGCCTCATCTTCAGTCTGCTTGTGAAGAAACCCTCATCCTCCGTCTGCTCCTCGGCCCGATCTGATTTCTGTTTGGGTGTGAGGATGTCGCTGATTCTCTTCTCCAGTCTCTCTACGTCCTCAGCGCCTATAGCCCTCTCTTGTATTTCCCCAAGTTGAACTGTCGAAGAGCAGGCCGTTTGCTCCTTCACTTCCGACTTAGCCTTGTCATCCGGGACGTTTCCGACGAAGGGCGGGGTCTTCTTCGTTGCAGGCAGGCGTGTGGCTTCGCCCATCGATTCCTTGACCTCCATTGCCTCCTGACGAGGCGACTGAGCCGGGGGGGCGAGATGACGTCCTGAGTACCTCCCGCGTGCAGATGAAACGCGACGAGATCCACTTGCCAAGGCGGTAGACCTCTCAAAGCAACCGACTGCCTGTGTGAATCTGCCCATCTTGGAGAGGATTTCCCCTTTCTCCTGCCAGAGGAAGGAGTCGTCCTCGTTTCCACTAAGTGCCTGATCGTAGAAGTACAGACTCTCATCGAAACGATTTTCCGATTGGGCGTCCTCTGCCAGCGATACGAGAGGCGCCTTGGACATGCATGGCCCCGACTGTGGATCGTATTGCATGCTTCGGGGCAGGTCATTCCACGACGCCTTGCCAACGATGAGTGAGTGTAGACCTCTACTCGCCAAGGTGTCTTCTGTCTCGTTTCTCAGGGTCAGTGCTCCTGTGTGATTCGGATCGAGTCTCAACACTTCCATAAAGGAGACATAGGCCTCTACGAGCTTACCCAAGAGCTGAAGTACGGATCCTTTCGAGAACCACGCGTTGGCGAAATCTGGGCTAATTTGAATTGCCCTATCCGCAGAGAAAAGAGCATCCTTATAGGATTCGGTCTCCCTTTCCGACTCGCATTTCATATGCCAGAGCTGAGCATCCTCAGGATTCTCCTCGAGGGCCTTTTCGTACCACGTAATGGCCTCATCGTGTTTTCCTAGCCTCCCGAGGCAGAAGCCCTTCTTGTACAAAGCTTTGGGATCCCTCGGTGAAATATCCAGGACTTCGTCCAAGTACTCGATTGCTTTTTCGAACATGCCGAGCTCCATCGCAGCATCTGCCCTTGCAGCCAGGTCGTCTGCCTGACTCAAACGATCCTCATACGGACGTGATCTTCGGTCTTCACCTTTGATACTGATTCGTGTCCTGCTTGCAGTTGGTGCAGCGTTCTCTTCCTTGTCTTTCCTCTTGGACCCCGCCTTACCCAGCACAGCTGTGAACACTTCACCGGTCATGACACGTTCAAGTACAACCGGCTTCGGGAGAGACTGATTCCGCTGCTTCTCATCGCCTCTCAGGCGCTCTCCACACACACGGCATCTCAACACATTCATTCGATTGGGAGACTGGCAATACGGGCATATTGGAGGTTTTCCCATGTCGATTCCTTCTCCTACATGCTCATCGGTCTCGTTATGCTGAATACGCCATTCTCGAATACTAGCGTGAAATAGCTCATATCATGTCTAGTACCGCGCATCTTGATACACCTTATTCTTCTTTGCACATCAACGTCGTTGATGTGGTGCATTCTCAGATGGATTATGCCATCCGCGAGATAGTCAACCTCACTCTTGACTTCAGCGGTCGCTAGACCCTGGATTGTTGGTTCAGGCGGGGCCTCCGTTACAAGGAAGGCCGTGGTTTTCCACTCTCTCAGCCATTCGAACAAGTGAAAGATCTGGGACCGCTTCCCTTCAGCCCTCTCCAAGAATTCCATTGCATCGAGCGAATCGAGGACGAATAGGTTGAAGTCCGATATCTTCCTCTTGAGGTTGATCACCTTCTTCAGATACTCTATCCAAAACTTGGCCTCCGCTCTTTCACCTGCTTCTTTCTTTATCCGGGCGATGTCGAATATCTCAATTTTCTCCAGTGGCTCCTCTTTTGTGAAGCCCATTGTACGCATCTGGGACAGAATGCTGTCGCGCCTCTGTTCGAGTGTTACGTAGAGACCTCGTAGGTCCTTGTTTGCAGCGTTCTGAAGGAGGATACTGTATGCTAGGGACGATTTCATTGTTCCTGGGAGGCCGGACAACAGCACAATACTGCCCCTCGGAATTCCGCCTCCAAGAGCCTCATCGAAGCCCTCAACATATGTCTTCACTCTTTCATGGGCACACTCCTTATGTTCGGACGATGATGACATGGGAATCAGCTCCGTGCTCCTTCTGCCAAATGCGGATGCAATCGCAATCCGAGCCAGACCCTAAACCTCGACAAGTTCATTTGCTTCTCACCAATCCCCAACGTGGAAGTGGAAAGAGACTGGCCGTGAACTCACAGTAATCATCACCGAGGCTCTGACATTTCGTCTCCACGACCTCACAGTCTCTGCCGGGATGGAGGGCCTTGGTCAAACCAGCTATCGAACCGCTAAGGAAGTGGCAACTGACGGTTCCGTCACAAGGTGCGTTCAGAGCTTCGAAATTGTTTGTCGTCCTGAGGAGGATCGTCTCCTTGGGCACATATTCGATCACCTTTGTCTTCTCCGCCCATCCCAGCAGACTGAAGATGTCTGGCAGCCATTTCACGAGGGATTCGCCATCCATCCCCAGCCTCCTCTTCATCTCCAATGCTACGTGGTACTCGGAGTCCTTTCCCAAGACGTACATGATATGCTTCGCCCCTGCCTTGCCATACATCTTCTCGAGTCTTTGAGTCATTCTTGTAAAGGCGTCTCTGGGTAGGAGTATTGTGCTGAATGTTGAGTTGCCATAGATTCTGGCAAGGACAAGTAGAATCGAGGATATCCCCATAATAAGCAGTATGAAGGAGACCATCATGGCCATTTCCAATGGGACCAAGGCCCCGGGAACCATACCCAGGGTGTAAAAGATGTTTATCAACGAGTTTGATGACAGCAGGAGGCCTGCAACGGCAAACATGGCAAAGGGAGACTTCCAGAGATTGCTCCTCATTGTAGTTGCACCTAAGACGCCAACCAGGAACACACCGATTCCAGCCACAGCTCCTAAAGTCTCAACTACGAGCATTTTCATCACCGATTCGAGACGGAGACTCACGATTCGAGAGCCTGGGGTTCAACTCTGATAGGTTCTGCAACAACTTCTTTCATCCTCCTCTTGGGAGATCCACCATACTCGTAGTCGAGAAATCGGTTCATCAATCTCTTCTCACCGACTCGTGTAACGAGGGTGTACTTGTTCGCATCGAATTCAGTCCAGCGCGGATTCGACCGGCCACCTCTGTAGTGGTGTATTCGCCATTCCCGCCCGAGATCTTCGTTGAATCGCATTTGAACGACGCCATCGACGAGTGATTCCAACATACAGACGGTCCTGTCCTCGTGCACACCCTCCTGAAGCACATACAGTATCGAGCCGAATTCTGTTCTTACACGCGATGATATTGTCTGAAAGAACTTCGCCATTGCCTGAGAGGAATTGTACAGGAAGAGCGTTGAGAGCGTGTAGAAGACGATCCGGACAGGTCTTCCGAGTCTCTCAACTGCCTTGGATATGTTCATTCCGATACTCTCGATGTTGCTCAGACTGTTGACCCTCAACGATTTGGCATTGGGGATGACTTCTTGAACGTCCTCAACGGTCGGCGAATAGCAGTCCACGAAGATGAAGCTCTTCCCCTCCTTCTCCTGCATGTCGCCTCCATATCTCATAATCCATCTGCGTATCTCCAAGGGGTGCATGTCAACTGCCACGAATACCACCCTACCCTTGTTTTCCATTGCTCCGACGACATACTCCACCGAGAACTCGAACTTTCCCACCCCGGGAGGCCCTAGGAGAAGAGCCGAAGAGTCTGAAGGGAACATATCGACGATTTCCGTCTACTCACCTCCCCTTCTCCTAGTCTCCCCCGCTCTTCTCTGAGTTCTGCGACGGACCTTGACGGCGCCCCTTGACATGACGAAATCCTGAGACCCAGAGAGCATTTTCTTCATCATCGGAACATAGCTCTCGGGAGACCACTCTCCAGAAGACTCTGGGTCGGTAGTGAATACGCTGCTGATCTCATCGCATGTGTTTCTGTGTCCGTTCTGCATTGTAGTCCAGAATAATCCTTTCTGTGGAGACTAAAAAGCCTTTGCACATAAGTATA
>JAGMAI010000094.1 GCA_023130895.1 Thermoplasmata archaeon | reverse complement strand
ACTGTGGAAGGTGAAATATGCACAGAGAGTAGTAGCCTCTCTGATAACGGGTTCTCGGTAAGTCCCTGGGTGTTATTCTGGATGAGTTGCTTCAGATCCTATAGGAATATCACAAGCAATGAGCGCTGGGGTCTGGCTCTGCAAGGGCGAAGGAGGTTCTGTGTGGAGACTACCTGCGTCCCCAAGAGTACCAATTCCCTCACACCTCCTTCAGTGCCATACTTAGGAGCAAGCCAACGACGCCGAGACTGGTTGGTAGTGTTGGGAAGACCTTGCAGGCGTCACACTACGGAATATGCTGCTGCCAAATCACACTCAAGAACGTCCAGGCCTTACAGCGCAGAGCGAAATGCTTAAGCTCCGTGAAAGCGATATATTCAACAGCAGGGGGGTCATTGACGGCAAGTCCTGTATCCAGCATAAGCAGAGAAGAGAGACTGTTAAGGAAGACTATGTGGAACCTCGTTCTGCTCAACTTGGGCCTCATCGCCAGCTTCATTCTCGTGCAACACGCGATGTTCTACTCTTTTCCTCCGAACCCTAGCAGGTTCATATGGGTCGGACGTGAGGTCTACCTCGTGGGAAGCCTCGCCTTTCTTGCCTTCGTGAAGATCGTGAACGTCGTAGTCAAGAGAGCCTAGCCCTCTCGACTCTGGATGATGAACACGTCGCGGAACAGTTGGGCCTCTGTTGGCCTGGATATCGTGGGGCAACGAGCATATTCTCCATTGGGAGAGTCTGACGTTGTTGCGTAGTCCCTGCACGTTCGGATTATCTATCCAATAAGCTTCCAAGGATATTCTCAATCAGGGGATAGTTTTTGTTATCAGACATGATAATGTGACGATAAGAGTTTATAACCGTAGACCAGAAGGAGGGGAGTCGTGGCGAAGAAGAGTCCCAGGTTCCGGAATATGCCATTCTCACGAAAACACAAGAAAAAGACAAGGAGCCTTCGTAGGACTGGACGGGAAGACCACGTCCTAAGCGCTCCTTCTCACAATGGATACACAAATGCTGGACCAGATGGCGTGATGAACGGGAGGACAAATGGCAGGGTGAATGGACGTGTCAACGGTCGAGTCGACGGCAGGGTCAACGGACGCGTTAACGGCAGGGTGAATGGCCGCACGAACGGTCGCACCAACGGCTTCATTAAAGGAACGCTGCCCAACGGCAGGGGCCTCCAGAAGAAGGGATCCATGCGGAGGTACTCCACCATCATCATCTCTCTTGTGGTTCTGTTCGCCACAATCACGGTGCTGATTCCGGAATCCCCGCCGGGCCCGGCGACCTCGATCAAGATAGATGGTAAGTTCTCAGACTGGAGCGGAGTGCCCTCGTACTCCCAAGGCTCCTCGACATCAGACCAAGATGTCGACATCAGCGAGTTCGCCCTCCTGAGTGAGAATGGCTACGTCTCCATCTACGTTGGCGCAAGGGGAACAATCTTCGAAGACCCTGACGGTTTGGACTCCGTCTACATCTTCATCGACATGGACGGGGATCCGCAAACTGGTTACCGGGCACAGGACATCGGTGCCGAGAGACTGGTCCAAGTCGTCGGGTCAGAAGGGTCGATTAGTTCCACTAGAGTTGCCACGTTTCAAGGAACAGACCCGCACAACTGGAGCGCGTGGCAATCCATCGGCGGTTGCGGAGCAGCAGTGGCAGAGAACGGTCTGGAGGTCCAGGTCCACCCCAACCAGATTATGGCGATTTCGGAGAACTTCCAGGTTAGAATCGGCATGGACAACTATGATGGTGCATCCTCCTGGTCCCGTGTTCCCTTTGGCCCTCGATTCGGGGCCCTACAAGTGGTCCAGACTGGTCTGCTGGGGAGAGGCGTTCTAGAGACAACGACATCGTACATACTCGAGCTGAGGTTCAGGGCCTTCGGGTCGGACGTCGAGGTTCAGGGCCTGAACTTCCGCAAGGCCGGGAACTTCTCCCTGCACCCCATCGACGCCTTCGTGGTCCCCGCCGACACGACGGTCAGGAAGTACGTATCGGTCAGTTCGCAGACCATTGTGCCAGGGGAATTCGTTGAGGTCTCCCTGGCATCCGTGGACGCGGACGCTACCGTCACGATACTGGGAAAGGGACAGAGGACCTATGCCGTGACCAAACCGTCAGAGAAACGCATCGACGGCTTTTTCGGCGATTGGCAAGACGAGATTCTGGTTGACGTTGACACGCGACTGACGGAGAACCCCAATGTGGACGTGAACGGCTACTCGACGAACCTCTCCAACCAGAACGTATTCGCGTACTTGTCCGTCAAGGGTGAAATCCTTGGAGGGCTATTCACTCCTGAGAAGAGAGCGAAGGTTTCCCCAGGTGAGCCGGGCGAACCCTCCCCGCCTTCAAGAATCCCCAGAGTGGCTGGAGAAGACGCAGCACTCATTTACATTGACACGAATTCCTCGATCTCGCAAGGATATCCTGTCGGCGGGCTGAGGGCCGACTATCTGGTGAGACTCACCGGAATCGGTGGCAAGATAATCGCGAAGGAACTCTTCGAATGGGATACTGGACGTTGGAAGAACGTCGGGTCGGTGGAGGCTGAAGCTGGCGACCGAGAGTTAGAGATCTCCGTTTCTACGGCCCGCCTAGGAGAGCTCAACAGCTCCAGAGTTTTCTTCCAGACCACGGATTGGTCGCGCAACCACGATAAGGCCTGGAGCAACACGACATGGTCAACGAGGACGGAATCCAGGAGCATATACGTCATTGAGAGCACGGCGTCATCCGCTAGCAGCACGGCATATTCACACCAGAGGAAGATCGTGTACGACGGTACATACTTCTGGGCGTTCTATTACGACGGTGACGAGGGGAAGACGATGTACGAGTACAGCTCCTCGGGCGAAGGCTGGTCCAACAGCGCGGTCTCGGCGTTCTCCACCTCAGGAGCTAACTACGCTTCCGTGTGGCTCGACAGCGGGAACTCCACCATCTACATCGTTGGCGACACCTCTGCCAGTGACTCGACCGTGATAACGAGGAAAGGAACGATCTCGGGAACGAGCATCTCCTGGGGCAGCGAGTACACGGTCACGGTCTCGGGGAGCGACCTGGGCAGCAAGGTGGCCTTCATCTCGCGAAGCTCAACGGGTTACATCTGGATCGTTTCCTCCTGTCAGGAAACGAACTACAACACCGCGGGAGTCAGGTCCACCAACACGGACGATGTGTCCGCCTGGGACACGAGAACCGTTCTGAGGACCGCCGGTGACGTCTCGAACAATTACGTGTTCCCGCAAATCGTTCCGCTCCTCGGCGGGGACATGTACGCTGTCTGGTATGCAGACGGCAACATAGAGGGAAGAGGTTATGATGCAGGGACTTCATCCTGGGACACAAACGAAGCTACCATAGCCACGACCGCGGGGAGCAAGGACAAGATGGGACCGTCTGTCGTCGTTGACTCCTCGCAGACTCTTCATCTGATATACTCGGACTCAAATGGCTACATCCAATACAAGTACAAGGAGACATCGGGTTCCTGGACGGACGGTTCGTCAGACCCTGAGACAGAGAGCCAATACAACTTCTATCCGACCCTCAGCCTGCTCACAACAAGCGACGACATATACGCATTCTACGTACGTAGCAACCAGATATACTGCCAGGTCTGGGACGGAAGCTCGTGGACCGAAATCACATTGACATCAGACACCAATACAAAGGCGCACCTCACCTCAACTTACTCAGGTTCAGATGATGGCGAGCTTCCGTGGATTTGGAGACAGGAGACGTTGGACTACGAGATTGCCATCGAGAGAATACCGGAATTCGAGCAAGTCATCCTACCGATACTGTTGACTGGACTAGTTCCCTTTGTGAGAAGACTGACTCGGTGCAGGAAGGGACACGGGGAGTGCTCAGGGGCTACTGACAGATAGGCTTCTCTGCGATCGAGCCGGCCCTAGTGCATCTGTGATCCAAGTGGGCGTGGATTCCTAGTCCGCGTGAATTCTGAGAGGAACAGGAACGATATCCCAGATGCCTGCAAGATGACTCCCAGGAACACCGCCAGTCGGTTGATGCTCCCGAATTCGTCGAAGGCCTCACCAACAAGGGGTATCTCGAAAACGTCGTGAAGTACGGAGAATCCCACGAAACCCACAACACCGACGACCATCAGGATTAGTCCTGTGTACCAGTAGAGTCTGCCGGTCCTTCCATCGTCTGAGATTTCATCGGCCTCCGCTTTTCCTCTGCGGGTGAACATTGGATCTGTATCGAGTAAGTCCAGTTCCAGACCTTCGAACTCTCTGAGTATCTCTTCCGCCGAGGGTTCGTGAGTCTCTGTCGTATCGTCAAGGCGAGAGTTGAGCTTCTTGAATCCCGCAGGGGTCAGCCTGTACACGATCATCGCCGAATCCTTGCGCCCCCTCGGATGGACCATTCTGGATGGCTCGACTAGGTGTTCCTTCATCATCCTTTTCAGCGTCGGGCCCAGTACCGAGCTCTTTATCCTTGTGTTCTCAGAGAGCCGCCCAGGGGTTCTCATCCCGCTGGCGAGTTGCTTCAGAATTCTTAGTTCCACTTCCTGAGGTCTCACTTTTTCACCTTCAACCCTTCGGACGTGACACTATTGTTAAACACACATCCTACCTTTATATCAAAAACGTGCTTGGGATGTAATAAGGCTTCCTAGATGTTTATCAACGTTGATAAACAGGCCACACATCTTCTGCTCAGAATCATGGATTTGTTCCTTGATATGCAACAAGCCGGTCGAGATGTAAAAGAGAAGTTGAGGCTCCCAACAGAGCGGCAGTGTCCCTTTTCCACAGTTTCTACCCACGTCATCGCTTGTCACAGTGTTCAACATCAGTGTCCAAGGAGTTGCACATACGTGTCATTCCCGAAATCGAATGTAAGAGATGATATGTCTCGTTATCCGTGGTGATAATTCATCAGAAATGGATTTATAGACCCCCTCTATGGTAAGTACGCTTCTAGAAAGGAGGCTTTGAGACTATGACAAGAGGACCGCGTTGGCCAAAGACATGGCGAGGAGGAATTGGTTCCGACTGCCTCCGCACCTTGCACCATCACGGATATGCTCTCCGGCCCGCTAATGAGAAGAGTAGAGTGGCTTCTGCTTCTCGAAACGTGACCCTAGTAGTCTCAGAGATGAGGGGGTGTTCCATGGGCGCAGAGTCCGTCTTTTGTGGAATGTCCCCCGCATTCTGCCCCCAGGGAAGCGGCAAGGCGGCATCCAAGCCTTTGGATGATGTCTTGCCTCTTTATTTAATCCTTGCGAGCCTGGGCCAACCAACTGGCAAGGAATTCCTTTGGGCACATGGAGAGAATGGCCGTCATCAAGCGAGGTGAAATTGCAGTGGCCCTAGGATCTCCCAAGCCGAGCACTAGGCCAGCTACCGCCGAGAGAAAAGCCACGGAGGACTATCCCAGCGGGGAAAGCCTTTCATGGCAACTGCGAACGAAGGTGGGAATCCTCAACGGAGAGAATGCCTTCGAGGCGATTGGCAGGGACGCGATGCGCGTAGAGAACCGCTCGTCCCTGGCAACCCAGAAGCTACTCGTACTCGGAATCGCCTTCTACGGACTCGCAATCCTGTTGCTTCTGCTACTCAATGAGAACCACATCCTCGCTTTCTTCTTTGCGGCTATGGGCGTATTCCTGACTGCATTGGGCGACTTCCTAAAAAGAAGGCCCTCGGCTAGGAGCTGGCCGAGAGTTTGGTATTGAGAGAACCGAGCTCATCGCCAATCCTGACTGGCCGCTACAGGGGTTATCCCTTTTCAGTTCCCAGTGCCAGGAGCTTGCCCACAAGCGGACCATAGTCGTGGTCCTTTCCCACGATTGACTGATCAAGAGAGAATAGTAGCCTCTTCGGTGCATCCCAGAAGTACTCGTGCTCCTTGTAAGCCTCAGAGAGCTCGTGGAACCTTCGCTTGTAGTCCCCAAAATCCCGAAAGGCGCTGACCGCTACTATCTTCCTGGGGTCGTGTACACAGAAGAATGCGGGTCCTAGCAGCTTCATGATTCTGGGTAGATTGTATTTCAGCGTTGCCGAGGACCTTGGGTGGAACCTAGCACTGGTGACGACGAGCAGCCTGATTCCAGTCCTTGAAAAGTCGGGTATGAGTATCCTCTCCACAATCCTCTCCTCTCGGAACCTCCTTCTCGCCCTTCCAACGGTCATTCGAGAGATATCCAACCTTTTGGAATGCTCTGTATCGTTGGCTTCAGGTCTCTCCACAAGACTGGAGAGTACGATAGACTCCTTTCTCCCCAACTTGACGGATCTGGTCCTGAAGTGGGTCTTTCTGACCTCCTCGCGCTCTTTGCCTTCGAAGAGGACGTCGAGAAGCGGAGTGAAGTCGAAGTACCGGTAGACCTCGCTCGTTCCCAAGGGGAATGCCAACACCTGCATTGGCTCCTCGATGAACCCTTGGGACTGATACCTTTCCTCGATGGAATGGATATTGCGCATGGCACACGTGAGGCTCGGGGAGATCTGTATCATGAAATCCTGGCCAGGCTCCATGAACGCATAGACGATCTCTTCTTTCTGGAACAAGTCCGAGACGCTTGCGAGTCGCTCCTCCAGGGCTGGGTATGAGACAAGAGATCCCAAGGAGATAACCATGACCTCGCATCCAAGTGCCGCGAAGTCCGGGACCTCAACTGACCGCAGCACACGATTCTCCACGAGCTTCCTGCGTATTGCGGTCACCGTCGGCGACTTCATGTCAAGTTTCGAGGCAAGATCCTTGTCTGACAATAGAGGATACCGGACAAGTCCACGCAGAACTCTGGCATCGCTTCTCTTCAGCGGGTCCTGTTCCATTGAGCATCTATATGAGGGACGGGGCTATTTATCCGTTGCGATGCGAAACTTGTGCGATTAAACTGCAATAGTACAGGCTTTTTCCCAAATTGAACAGTAATAGATAAAACTTATATGTCTAGAGAATGCAGTGTGCAATCGTGGCGACAATTGCCAACTCACGAGTCATGGCATCTACCTGCCCGCGGAACGAACCCAGGTGGTCGAAGGATATCTGGTTGTTTCTTCTCAAGCTAGGCCGTTCTTGCACTTGAATAGAGCAGATGTGGATGAGTTCACCACCAAGTGAGATATCCAGTCGTTGTTTCGGCTAGAGATTATTCCATATCAAACACGGTAATCAGACCCGAAGCCCTTGAGGGTCCTGACACTGGACTCAGACAGGGAACTGGACTGCAAATGGGTTCAGGGTTCTCCAAAAGTCTGCTGACCTCTTGGAAGCACGATTCTGAGAAGTACGCCAGCAACTTCTCAGAGGTCGCGATCCATCCCGGCTAGGCGGAGAAGGCGGAAATCGTCGAGTACGTGCCCAGAGAGACTGTTCTGCTGAGACCGCAAGCGAACTTGGAGATTCTGGACGGAGTTCTTCCGTGAAGCCACGGAGAAAAGAGTCGTCAGACGTAGATGTGGATGGTTCCTTTTGCAGACCCTGGTTCTTGAGGAGGAGGTCAGCCAATTAACCAGAATGGAACAATACCGGTAGCGAACCTGTGCAATATACATAACATAAAGGCAGAAAATATATATATCCGATAAGTTGTTTGCCATGCAGTTAGCAACAGAAGGCGTTGTGGCCTTCAAAGCAGACCACGGATTGGGGTGCGAACAGATGGAAAAAGGGAAGTCAAACCCAACGATGGTGAGCCCGCATAGTTCTGTTAGGATGCCCAGCACTCAGACAAGAAGCGTTCTTCTTCTCGTCTCAGACATTCAAATATTCCAGGATTTTGCAGAATGGGTGACAACATCCACAGAAACAAAAGGCGAATCGATACTCCACGTGTCGCTCAACGGGGCGATTTCCCTTGACTCCGAAGAGTTGCCGGGAATCCTGGAAGTGCTCAACATCGCCGATGTCCGGGACTGTGACAACGAGATGGAGATGACAAAGAGGACCCATGATGCCCTCTCGGGGATGGGCAAATACGACAAGATTCTCTTTGATCCCTTGTCACCGTTCTCCGAGATGTACTTGGAGGACTCCGCTCCGGTACACATACTGAAGGACCTCATTCCGTTACTCGAGCATCGAGGATCACTGGGCTACTTCTGCCTGACATTGGACTCACACACCGACGAAACGATCGCCCGATGCAAAGACTTGGCTGATGTGTGCGTTCAGGTCACGTACCAGGATGAATCGCTGCTCGTCCAGGCGCTCCATGCAAGAGGAATCTACACGAAGGACTTCTTCCGCCCTCGCACCTATAGGAACTGGCCAACCATCGGAGAACGTGCGGGATTGCCATCCGAATTTCATCCAACCATAAAGACAGCCGTCGGCGTAGACTGAGAATCCAGAGTCTTTCCTTGACTGACGAGATTGAACGAACACTATCGGCATAGACGAGGCGTCACAAGTATATTCTCCCCCGGTCCAGCCAAAGAAACTTGGACTTTGTGTTCGCCTTCTTTGACAACTATACTGACGAGCCTCGTCCGGAGATTCGTCTTGGACCAGTTCGACGACGAATACGTGAGAACGATAGGAGCAAATGTGTCGAAAAAGGAGGTCTTCCTTCCGCTCTCAAAGAACAGGCGCACGAGGGTGGACATGATGATATGGGACGTCATGGGCGGGAGGAATGTCGCGGAACTCTGCATGATGTCTCAATTCAAGGGCATGCAGGGAATCCTCGCGGTCGCGGATGTGACAAGGAGAGAGACTCTAGACAGCATCGATGACTGGACATCCTCTGTTCGCCGTGTGACTGGCAATGTGCCCGTCCACATTCTGGCGAACAAGACGGACCTGGAGAACCAGTTCGATTCCGACAGGAAGGATGTGGCGAAGTATTCACGAAGGATCGGCTCTCCATTCATCTTCACTAGCGCCAAAACCGGAATGAACGTGGAGAGGGGATTCCATGAACTGGCGCAATGGATACTGTCCAAGAAGAGCGCCTCCATCAGACAATCTGCGGATATTCCCCTAGTTCCGTAGGAAGGTCTGGAAGGTCACTCACCTGGCCAGGTGCCCAAGGAGATTCGGTGTCTGCCCATGACCGATGATTCAGCTCGATGATATGGCAGGCGAATGTCGACCTTCATTATCAACCACGTCAAATGTGTATAATCTAGGTCGATTCTGCAGTAGAGAGATACGCAAAGAAGAGAAGAAAAACATCAACGACGACGTTCTTCCTATATGTTAGGAAGCCCGACGGTGGGCTCGGTGACCGACGATGTGATTGAGCACTACACATCGGACTCACAAGGGAAGGGGAGGCGGACCAGGCCCTCAATTCAGAGGGCGCCTCCCCGTGTCCCTTTGAGGGTGAGTGCTCAGTCCACTCTAGAAGCATTTTCCAGTCAACTCCAAGGGGATGCCACATCCTTCAGGGTGTGGCAGTTCACCTAACGCGCACGCCAAAAGAAGATTGTTCAAGCATTATGTGGGTAATCAAAGGATTTCCTGACGAAGACGGTTCGTAATCGCTTGTCCAATGTAACGTTCAGATTTCCAGATTTTTTCTTGAAGGCATAAGCTCGAAGCTCACTCGTCCAGTGGTGGCGCGCTGGGTGAAGAGTTATTACTGAACAAGGATATTGTCTTAAATAGTGCAATAGGCTCTCTCCCCTTGTCACTGTAGGTGTAGTTTTTTGCCGATAGATTCTGCGTTCCAGAAGAACAGGAAAAAGGTAGGCAAAGAGGACGGCATCACCTTCTGGGGACCGATAAACCCGCCTAAGGAACTCGGTATCCGTGGAACCTACGTCGCGGTTGACTGGGATCTCTGCACAGGGTGCGGCGTCTGTCTGAAGGTGTGTCCACGGCAGTTGTATGAGTGGATGGAAACCTCTGAGCATCCCGTTTCGGAGAAAAAGGCCGTTCCTGCCAGGGAATTGGATTGCGTGCAATGCTATGAATGTGAAACGCAGTGTCCTGTGCAAGCGATAAGAGTCGTTTTTCCAGGACCAACTGGCCGGCTGGCCCAGCTGGCCGCGTGTCTAATG
>JAGMAI010000093.1 GCA_023130895.1 Thermoplasmata archaeon | reverse complement strand
TCCAGCCACTCTTCTATGCGGGATGGGCGATCTTGCCCGTTGCCTTGCTGTTCTTCGTCTCCATAGTGATCTACTTTAGAAAGGAGGGAGAGCCGGGAGAGGGGAAAAGCCTCATGGATACAACGGTTCTCGTTGACAGCGGAACCTATGCTATTGTTCGCCATCCCCAGTTACTGGGCGGTATGCTGTTGGTGGTTGCGTCTATTCTCATTTCCCAACATTGGCTGAGCGCAATGATTGGCGTTCCACCAATCGTGTGGGGGTACTCAGCAGCGGTAAAGTGGGAACAGGGTCTCTTGGTGAAGTTCGGCGACGACTACAAACGCTACATGCAGAAGGTACCGAGGATGAACTTCTTACTGGGGATTCTTCGGCTGCTTAGGCGTAAGTAAACCATGACTTTGGAACACCGATCAATTCGTCGATTCATTTACGGGGGAGGGCAATCCGAATATGAACCTCTGTGCGATCTGCGCGATAAACATGACGAACGACTCGACATGCGCTGACAACCGGGCTGGCAAGTTCACCCACTCGCTTTCAACAGGCCCGAATCTGGTGTCCGTTCCTCTCATCCAATTCGATGAATCCGTCGAGACCGTCCTTCAGTCAGTGCAATATGACAGGGCATGGTCATACAACTCCGCCTCCCAAGAATGGAAATGGTTCATGAAGGACAAGATATACTCAGGCGGGCTCTCTGGCCTGAACGAAATGATGGGGCTGTGGGTGAACGTGACCGAGGACTGGAACCTCACCGTGGCGGGAACGGTTCCCGCTCAGACCACGATACATCTGTACGAGGAATGGAATCTGGTATCATTCCCGTCCTTCAACTCCTCCTATACGGTGTACGACCTCAAGGTGGATACGGGAGCGGTACGTGTGGAGGGATACGATCCCACATTTCCGTATCAACTGAGAATGCTCGGGGATGGAGAGGTGCTTCAGGCTGGGCTCGGATATTGGGTGAGTGTCGAAGCAGATGTTGTGTGGGCAGTAGATATCGATTGACAATGGCCCCCCTCCCCGAAATGTCGTTGCTGATAGATTTCGCTTCTTATCGTCGGTAGCCTCTTCTCAATCTTCTCATTGTGTGCACGACTTGTGTCGTTCCTGATAATGGACTCCGCCCCCTTGAGTCGAGGGCATTCCCATTTCAGCCAAAACGGTATCTTCAGAACGAGGGTCAATAACAGACTTCCTACCTCAGAGTGGGCAATCCCAAATTGGCTGGGTTACCCGTCTCTGCCCTTCCGGAATCCGACTTCCTTGACATTCAACCGTGGTGTGTAGAACTTCTTGAACGACACTCTGGATACGGAGAACAGGTTATCAATGTTGATAATCATAAAACAACCTACATGTATATCAAAACTCTACCTTCTTTGGAGCTTGAAGAGGCTACTCTACGACAAATAGTAGTTTGGTGGATACAATATGAAAAGAGAACGTTTCAAATCCACAATCGATATACTCGCGGGCGGACATGGACTGCCCATACTCAAACTGCTCCATGTAAAGGGCTGGTCCATCGCCAGCGACGTAGCGTCCGAGCTTGAGATACACACTACGACCGCCTCGAAGTACTTGACGAAGCTGCACGAGGTCGGCATACTCGACAGACGCACCAGGGACTGCAGGACGAGGAAGGCCCATGAATACAGGCTCAGGAGCCCGAGGATATCCCTGGACATCGACATACGGGACAGCCAGGACGATGACCTCGTCCCCGTGTGCGAGTTCTACTCATCGGTCCTCTTCGGGATGATCAAGAAGACCGAGAAGATCGGGTGGGCGATCATAAAGCCCGCCGCGGAAGAGTCGCTCTCCGAGCTTCAGGATTCTGCTGAGAAGGAGATCTCAGACATCGTTGCGTACATCGACATCAAGGGAGGACACGCCTCGACCTTCAGAAAACTGAGGGAAGCCATCGAAAGCGGTGAGCTCCAGTGTGACCTGATCGGCCTCAAGAGGGCGTTCACCACCGTCTTCGAGAGGGTTCTCGGGCTGTGCAGCGAAGGAGTTGGACCAACCACGGCCAGCAGGATCTTCCAGCTGGCTCTGAGGGCGCCGCCAAAGGAGGCTTCGAGCCTGGCGGCGGAGTATGGACTGTTGGATGTCTTTCCAGAGGGCGCTGTGTATGACAGGAAACGAATCTAGGGTCAAGACTGGCATCGCGGGACTGGATGTCCTTTCGAGGGGCGGATTCCCCAGGAACAGTGTCAACCTGATCTCTGGTCCGGCGGGAAGCGGGAA
>JAGMAI010000092.1 GCA_023130895.1 Thermoplasmata archaeon | reverse complement strand
AGTAGAACTGAGCCGCCATGCTCCATAGGACGTTCATCCAGTAGGCTGTCATAGCACCTCCGAGGATTACATAGCCGACGAACTGACCGATGTATTCCTTCTGTGGCCCTTGAGCAAGGCTGCCGAGATATTGATAGACGAAGACGTAAGCAGCGACGGTGAGCAGTGGCAGGATCGTATCGAAGAATATCCAGCTGAGTTCCCGGGTGCCTCCCACTACCCTCGGGTACGCTCGGCCCTTCAGGGCCCTCAGGTTGAGAAGAACGTAGTCCTTCATGCCAGCCCCCTGCCCACGAGAGAGACGAAGACGTCCTCAAGCGTGGGCTCCCTCTTTTCAAGCGAGTGGATCTTGGCACCCTGTTCCACGATCCTGGAGACGATGTCGGCAACCGCGGATTCGTCCTGTACTATGAAGGTGAGCAACGTCCTGTTCATCTGACCGTCGTGCTTGTAGGTGAAGTTCTGGATGCCTTCGATTCCCTTGAGCTTGTCAGGTTCCCTAAGGTAGTCCACCTCGAACATGAGCGATGAGGCCTTGCTGACCGTCTTCTTCAGATTCCGAGGCGTGTCGCACGCCACTATTCCGCCCTCGTCTATGATCGCCAGCCTGTCGCAGAGCTCATCCGCCTCCATCATGTAATGGGTCGTGAGGAGGACCGTCCTTCCGCTCACCTCCCTCACCCAGTTGCTGATGTACTTCCTGATTATTCGACTCGCGTTCACGTCAAGCCCTAGAGTGGGCTCATCGAGGAAGATTATGCTCGGGTCCGTCATGAATCCCCTGATCACGTTCGCCTTCTGCCTCTCGCCAGTCGAGAGCGTCCTGACCTTCGCGTTCCTCTTGTCCCAGATCCCGAAGACCTCCAACATCTCATCTATCCGTTTCTTGGCCTCCTTGGAGGGGATTCCGTAGAACTGGGAGAACATCCACAGGTTCTCGCGGGTCGTGAGCAGTCCGTAGCCAGACGTCTCCCCGCCCGAGACCATGTTGATGATCCTTCTAATCGGATACGGGTCCTTCTCAACGTCGTTGCCGGCGACATAGGCCTTTCCAGAAGTGGGAAGAAGAAGCGTGCAGAGGATCTTTATCAGTGTTGTCTTACCAGCGCCGTTGGGGCCTAGGAGACCGAAGAGCTCGCCCTCTTTGATGCGCAGGTTCACGTCCTTCAGCGCTGTGACGTCCTGCTCCGCTCCCTTGCTCCCGCTACGCCTCCTCCTCCTCCTCCGCTTCTTCACGCGGAAGATCCTCGTCAGATCCTTCGTCTCGACAGCGTAGTTCATCTCTCGCCACCAGGTTGAGATACCCACCTCGTTCCTACTTCGGGGGCTATAAGCCTAACGGCAGGGGGTTGATGAAGGTAGGACGCTTGCCACGGAGTTTTCCCCGGCAAGCCAAAAAAACTTGCCAGGGATCAGGCCTCGTAGTGCTTCCTGAACGTTGTGAGGTATCCCGCGATTCTGTTTCTCAATTTTAACGTGGTCACGTCCGTCAACTCCTGGACTTTCTTCTTGTTGTGCTCGAAGTCATCGGTGAACTCTTCCGGATATCTCTTGATGAGTTCCACGGCGATCCTCTTGATGTACGTCGGTCTTATGTTACCCAAGCGTTTCACTCCAAGGTGATTTCATCTCGGCGTTCGGCTTTCAATGTGGCCATCACTAATAAATGTTGCCCTGATTGTTCTGCCTTCGGTGTCACTTCCAGGAACGTCGAGGAATCCGGGATTCTCTCCAGTTCGATCCTTCAGAGGCCATTCCATACAGGTTCTCACTGCGGAAGATTCAAATACAGAATCTGTTTACGCCACTTCTGAAAGGGGACAGAAGATGGAAGAATCGCTCTGTAATGTCGAGTTCCTCAAGGACGCATCCACGTATCTGGCCCGTGTTCAAAGCGAGCTGGGAGGAGTGAGAGAGTACAGGAGTCCCACTTTCGAAGAGGTTTTGGAGCAGGTCATAATCGACTTGCAGGAAGAGTTCGAGGGCGCGGTCTAGACGAGCTTCCCGTCCTTCATAATCGTTTCTTCAGAGTCGTCAGGATGAATCGCGGTTATCGTCGGGGACCAGACCAGCCCGTCGAGATGTGTGAAAGACTTCACGTCCTCGTCGTAGTTGGATCCGATGGCAATGTGGCACGTCCCGTAGACCTTCTCGTCCTCCAGCATGTTGCCAACGATCTCGGCCTTCTTGTTCAGCCCTATCCCGAGCTCGCCGAGACATCTGGCTCCTTTGATGTATTCCTCAGATTTCTCTTTCGTCATAGAACCCTTTTCCGCCATCTCGAGCGCGGTCTTCTTGCTTATGTTCAGCGTGTTCTCCAGGGCCGTGGCCTCGGTCCCGCCCTCGATCTTCGTGACCGAGTTGCTCTCGACCTTCACCTTGATTGGATCGAGGATTATGATCACGCCCTTGTGGGCGGATATGCTTCCGTCGTAGACGATGGTTCCTTCTGAGGACTCCAGCTCGGGTGATATGTAGACCTCGCCTGCGGGAAGGTTCCCGCCCGTGCCTGGCTTCGTGAAGTCTCCGTCATCCAAGTGGGTAGTCCTGCCCTTCAGTCCGATCCTCACGTCCGTTCCGGCCTTGGCGGTTATGTGAACGGCATCGGCCTTGTCCAGGATTCCCTTCAACTTCCGGGCGTTGCTCCTGAGCTCCCCGTAATCTATCGGAACCGTCTCGATGAACATCTTGGCCGTGATGCTGGGGGACCAGAACGACCTCAGCTTCTTCGTCTTCCAGAGGTATGTGAAGATGTGATCGAACTCCTTCCCGCCCTCGCTGATGGGGTCCTTCATCCTGAACCTGTCCTTTCCGAGTTTGTGGCGGCTGATCGATATGAAAACGTCTGGATTCGATTCGATCGCTCTGATCACGGCGTCCTCGGCGAAATCCACCTGCGTCTTGGGCTCCTGAAATACCAGCGATGTCTTCCCGCCAGAGTCGACCGACGCGTTGAAGACCACTTCGGATATCCTCCGAACATCATCATCTGGATTCGAGACGATGAGAACGTTCTCCCCCTCCTTCACAGCCATGACGTCCTCAATCGCCACTTTCGCGGCCCGCTTGAGGTCTTCGTCGTAGGCGATGGATTCCACGAATTTCGACATCAGACTCCTCCCTGGTCACAGGACCTGAAAGAGAAAAGAATCCGAGAATAAGAACTTGGCGGGAGCCGCGGAAGGCTCAGTCCGACACCCTGCCCTTCCGCTCGAACTGCTTCTCATAGAGATTCTTGAGCGTGGAGAACGTATCCACGTCCTCCGGAGACTTGTCCTCTCTGATGCGCTTTATCCTCGCGAAGCGGAGGGCGAATCCCGAATTGTAGTGAGGGCTCTTCTGGATCTCGTTGTATGCTACCTCGACAACAATCTCGGGGCGGACAAGGACCGTGTATCTCTCTTCCGATGTCTTCAGCGAAAGGAGGCGGTCCGTCATCCACTGAAACTCCTCGTCCGTCAGCCCCTTGAACGTCTTCCCGATCATCTCGAATCCGCCCGTCTCCTCATTCCTCACGGCGAGATGATAGTTGCTCAGCCAGCCCTCCCTTCGTCCGTAGCCCCACTCGGCTGCAACTATGACGAGGTCGAGCATCTCCACGGGCTTGACCTTGAACCACCTCTTGCCCCTGTGACCAGGGCGATAGGGGCTGTCCAGGGCCTTTGCCATCAGGCCCTCATGTCCCGCCTCAAGCGCCCTTTCCAGGAACTCGGCAGCTTCCCTGGGCTTAGATGAAACGATGCGTTCCGCAAGATAGTCCGGCGCGAGTTCGGACAGCTTACGCCACCTCGACTCATAGGGCTCGTCGATCAACATCTCGCCATCGACGTAGAGGACGTCGAAGAGATAGAGCTTGAGCGGCACCTGCTTCCTCGCCTCATCCACATCGTGCACCCGCCTGAACCTCCGCATCAGGTCCTGGAACGGCAGCGGCCTCCCTTCGCCGTCCACGGCGACGACCTCACCGTCCAAGAGGAGCTCCTTCGCGGGGAGGCCGAGAGCGATCTCCCGCATCTCAGGGAGCGATGCCGTCACGTCCGTTAGTCGGCGGGTGAATAT
>JAGMAI010000091.1 GCA_023130895.1 Thermoplasmata archaeon | reverse complement strand
GAAGACGTCCTCGAGGCTCTCCGCCAACTCACCGAGCATGGGCTTGACAGGTTTCAGGAGGCTCAGTCCGAGCCTCTCGAGTCCCGAGGGGCCTGCGGTGAGCGCGACCTGGGCCACCCCACCGATGTCACCGCTCAACATGTGGGCTCGCCTTACGAGGTTGATGCCCGCGCCAGATGCATCGGCAATTGCCTCGAGCATGACGCCCTCACTCACTCCGTGTCTCATCTCCTGGAACAGATCCCTCAGGATCATCTCCCGCTCGTCGTCACTTGCCCGGCCGAGCAGTGCCTTCATCAGGTTCGTCCTTCGGCTGACGGAGTCCCTGCCAGAGACCTTGGCAATCTCATCGAACGACCTCTGGACATCCAGAATGCTGAGAGGCTTCTCGAAAAGTGTGGCCTGCTTCCCCGGACCGAGGGCCTTCTTGACGGTTCTCCATCCTACGTGAAGGGCTTTTGACTCCGCCTCCGGGAAGATCCTGCCTATGACGAGCAGTACCGCAGGGGAGATCTCATCGGGGTTGACTCCCTGGAGGAACTCCCCCAAGACTCTCCTCTTCTCCAACCTCTTGGTCGTGGACTCAAGAGTCTTGCACACCTGAACGAGCTCGGAGAAAGGGGTCTCCATCGGTCTTGATACGGCTTGTGAGCATAAAAGCAGTAACCTCGAAGCAGGAGGGGAATCGAGAGCGAGTATCTACTCCTGGCAGAGGGGATGCTCCTCAAGAAACCTCGACATCGCTCGCGAGAAGGCCTTCTCGCTGCGACCCAGATGAACCGCGTGGCCCGCCCCCTCGAGAACGCTGAGTTCTGATCCCTCCACCAGCTCGTGCATCTTCTCGAACTCCCAGACGCGGACGTGCTCGTCTCCGTCGCCTATCAGGAAGACGACAGGACAGCGAACCTCACCGAGCCTGTTGTCGTAGAAGTCGTCCGTCGAACGATTGAACGCCAGCCACCGCTCAGCCCACATCCGCAGAAGCGTCTTCCAGTACGGGTCGCCGTGCAGCCTCAAGAAGGACCTTATCTCTCGCTCGGTCAGATCGTCCGGTCTCAGGAATCTCTCGAACAGGGCATTCGTCTCCTTGACCGGACAGTAATGCCCTGCCTCCGCCACGATGGCCGAAACGAGGTCGGGTCGCCTGAGAGCGAGGTTGAGGGCTATGACCGTGCCATCGCTCCATCCCCAGAAGGCGGTCTTCTCGATTCCCAGCATGTCCATGAACTCGACAAGGTCGTCCACCTGCTTCAGGAAGAACGGCTCTGGGAAACTCTCGATGTGTGTCGACCTTCCATAGCCGATCCTGTCCGGGAGAATGAACCTGTACCTGGCGGACATGAGCGGGATGTACTTCCTGAAGTCCCCCATGCCCGTCCCGAGACCTGCGTGCAGAGCGATCAGTGGATGGCCCTCCCCGTGCGCTGTGTAGTGGATGTCCCCGGAGCTGATTCGGACGAGAGGCATCAGGTCCCCTCGAGGAAATCGACAACGCTCCGGACGAAATCGTCATTCTCCTCGATGAGGGGCCAGTGCCCGCTGTCCTCGAACACCATCATCTTCGATTCCGGGATCGCGTCGTCCATCACTTGGGAGAACTTGGGCGGGCAAATGGGATCGTGCTTACCCGCCAGAATCAGAGCGGGACATGATATCTTCGGGAGATCGTCGAGGACGTCGTACTCCCGCAGGTCAACTTGCTGATGATATCTAAGGTGGTCGGGGGACATCTTGGAGGCCGAGAGGAGCTCCTCGAACTCCCCTCTGAAGGGTTCGTAGTCCTTGAAGTAAACGGGGAACATGAGGATGAGGTTCCGTCTCATCAGATCTTCCTTCGTCATCTCCTCGTTCCCGGGGCTCGCCATCTCCTTGTGGATGCTGGCAATCCTCTTGTCCGTCCTGAGGAGGTCGTCGAACCCCGCCTCGTATCGGGTGTCCGCCGCCGTTGCGATCAGAACAAGGGCACTGACGTTCTCCGGCCTTCTGATGGCATACTTGAGCGCGGAGAACCCGCCCGCCGAATGACCCACGACCGCAATCTTCTCGAATCCCAGGTGCTTCCTCAGCCGTTCCATGTCCGACACGGTGGAATCCATGGAGAAGTCGGATGGTGACGTGATCTTGGATGACTCGCCTATCCCCCTTGGGTTGAGGTACACCATCGTGAGCTTCTTCTCCAAGCCCGTGAGATAGTGGGCCCACAGCGTGTAGTCGATTCCCCAGCCGATAGGAGCGAAAAGGCACGGAGGTCCGCTGCCTCTGACTTCGTACTCGATTGTCCGATCCTCGATCCTCGCCACGCTGGAACCCATCAAGTCACCTTTCTAGCGGGAGGAGAGATGAACCTCCCCTGAATGAATCTTTTTATATTGGGCATTTCTTATCTTTGTGTGCCAATGTCCAGGATATCCAGGGACCACTACTACATGAACATCGCTGTGGACGTCTCCAAGAGAAGCACGTGCACGCGACACAAAATCGGCGCGATAGTCGTGACAGGGGACGAGATAAAGAGCAGCGGGTACAACGGGAACCCGAGAGGGCTCCCGCACTGCGATGAGATCGGCTGCATAAGGGACCTGGAGAACATACCCTCTGGACAGAGGATGGAGGTCTGCACTGGCGTCCACGCGGAGATGAACGCCCTCCTTCAGGCGGGAAAGGGCGCGAAGGGCGGAACGCTGTATTCCACGATTGTCCCGTGCAATACTTGCGCCAAAATGATCATCAACGCGGGAATCAGGCGGGTCGTCTACCTGGAGGACTACCCTGAGAGCATGGGGAGGGATTTGCTGACGCAGGCGGGAGTGGAGGTTGACAGGGTCGAGCTTCCAGAGGACTAGCTCTGGTGGGCCTTTCTTCTCATAATCAGTATGCTCAGAGAGAACGTGAGGACCGCGAATATGATGAGTGCTAGTATGTCCACACCTATCTCGAGCGGGCCCCATCCCCGGATCATCACCGATCTTAGCGCCTCGGCCGCGTAAGTGAGTGGAATAGCATACGAAACGGGGCGGATGATCGGTGGCATGGACTCAATCGGCCAGATAACGCCTGCCAGTATGATCGATGGGAGGATTATTAGCGGAATGAACTGAATCGCTTGGAATTCGTTCTTCGCGATCGTGGAGAGCAGGAACCCGAGCCCGAGGAGACCGATCGCGTAGAGGACTATGATCATAAGCGCCAGGGCAATGCTCCCCACTATCCGAATGTCGAAGAGAAGCACTCCGACGGCGATTATCTCCACGGACTGGAACAGGGCAACGAGGCTGAAGGTCACCGTATAGCCCAGGACGATGTCGGTTGACTTCATTGGAGAAACGAACAGCCTGTCCAGAGTTCCATTGGTCTTCTCGCGGACGAACGATACGATGGTGAGCATTATCGTGATATTGGTCACGACAAGGGCCATTATTCCCGGAGCGAAGAAATCGATGAACCTGGCGTTCTCACCGTACACGTAGCGTATGTTGAGCACATCCGAGAAGCTGAGATCGGGATGGCTCTCTTCCACGCTCTTCGAGAGTGTCTCTGAGATTGACTGGATGATCGCCGCCGCGACCTGCGTGTTCGAGCCGTCGATGCGGAGGTCAATCGTCGCATCGGACGTCGATATGTTCTGCAGGTCAACGCTGTAATCCTGCCCGCCAATGGGATCGGGTATGGTCCCGGTCTTCATTATCTTCAGGAGCTTCCCGTAAAGGTGCGACGTGAAGTTCTCCGGGAAGTAGACGACCGCCCACGCCTCTCCGTTTTCAACCTTCTTGAGGGCTTCATCCACATCGTCCGAGAAGTGCAGGGTGAGCGTCTTCGTATCAAAGCCGTCAATGATTCCTTCCGCCAGGTTCAAACCTGGGATGGTTATGTTCCCCACAGGCTCCTTCACAGGAATCGAGGCGATGCCAGTATCGAGGTTGACGACGACAGTACCTATGTCCTCTGGCTCACCGGCAAATGCGAAGCCGAAGAGTCCGATGAAGATTATTGGCATCACGAATATCATCCCGAGGGTCCTTCGGTCGTGTACGAGCCTGAGCAGGATGTTCCTGGCCATCGCTAGAATCATTGTGGCTCCCATCAAGCCTCACCTCTTGAAAAGGCGAGGAAGACGTCCTCGAGGGAACCCGTGCCCGTCTTCTCCATCAGCTTCTTGGGATGGTCCTCCGCGACCATCTTCCCCCGTCTGATGAGACCAACACGAGTGCATTTGCGCGCCTCGTCCATATAGTGCGTGGTGATTATCGTGGTCACGCCTTTCTTGCGGAGGTCATAGAAGAACTCCCAGAAGGAGAACCTCAGCTCCGGGTCCACACCAACGGTGGGTTCGTCGAGGAAGAGGACCTTGGGCGTGTGAACGAGAGTGCACGCGAAGGACAGTCTGTGCTTGAGCCCCCCGCTCAGCGTGGATGCCAGTGCGTTCCTCTTCTCCGTGAGGCCCGCGAAATCCAAGAGCTCCTCTTCTCTCTTCTCGACCTCCTTCTTCGAGAGGCCATAGACCTCGCCAAAGAACCTGACATTGTCGTGGACCGTGAGGTCTGGATATATCGCGATCTCCTGAGGCATGTAGCCGATCTGATGGGATAACTTGGGATCAGCGACCTGCATCCCCAGGACCCGCACACTTCCCGCGTGGGGCTTGAGGAGGCCGCAGACCAGCTTGATCACGGTCGTCTTGCCAGACCCGTTCGGACCGATGAGCCCGTAGACCTCCCCCTTCTCGACCATGAAGTCCAGCCTGTCCACCGCAACGAGGTCACCATATCTCCGGACAAGGCCTCTTGCTTCGACGACGTAGTCCGCCATCCCGCTATGAATAGGTGATTCCTAATTAAAGTCTAATCCATGATAGGGGAACACAGATTTCTTCACATCCCCAACGAGAGCATGCACGTCCTTAGGAACCTCTGTCTCCTCCAGCTCATCGTGGAGTTTGTCTGAAGGAATCTCTCCGGCCAGCTTCTTGCACAGTGACTTCCAGCCTTCGGGGACCTCGTCAGGGAGCTCTATCCCGGCCATCTTACTGAAGACTATCGTCCATATCCTGGGCACTACGGCCGGGTCGTAGCCTCCACCTCCCACTCCGACCCACTTGCCATCGCAGATCTCGTGGGCGAGGTCATGAATGATTCCCGCAATCCGTTCGTACGTCCCCGTGCCGATCATGAGATGCGTCAAGGGGTCCGACTGATGGGCGTCAGCTCCCAACTGGGTTAGTATGAGGTCGGGTTTGAAGGATTCCAGGAGAGGCGGGACGATCTCATTGAAGGCGAAGATGTACGACGAGTCCCTCGTGTAGGTTGGGAGCGGGACGTTCACGGAGAACCCCTTGCCGTCGCCAGTCCCGACCTCGTTCTCGAAGCCAGTACCAGGGAAAAGGTACCTACCGCTCTCGTGGAGGGATATCGTCAGAACTTCAGGGCTGTCGTAGAAGAGCGCCTGAACGCCATCACCGTGATGGGCGTCTATGTCCACATAGGCGGCCCTCTTCACCTTGCCCTCGACGAGGAGCTTCTTAATCGCGATTGCAGGGTCGTTGAAAACACAGAACCCGGATGCTCTCGACCGCGAAGCGTGGTGAAGCCCACCCGCCGGCGTGAAGGCGTGATTGACCTGTCCGTTCGTGACGATGTCCGTGGCGTGTATCGCCGCACCGGTGTGTACCGCACTGGCGTGGTACATGTCCTCGAAGATCGGGTTGTCCCCGGAACCCAGGCCGAACAGAAAGGCGCCCTGCGTGGACTTCCCATCGCTGACGGTCCTGACCATCTCAACATAGTCCTTGCTGTGGATCAGCTGGATCTGCTCTGAAGTCGCGGCCTCGGGTTCCGAGACCATGACCTCTTCTCGGTCGAGTATCCCCAGCTCCTTCATCAGTTCGTAGGTGAGCTTGATCCTGATTTGGTTCATAGGATGAAAGGGTCCAAAATCGTATTTCATGAACTCCTCGGAGTACACGAATCCCGTCTTTGCAGTCACTTGATTTCCTCCCTGGAGGGTTTGGAAAGCGATTGGGTGGACGATATTTAACCGTTGGCAACGCCACCGTTTTATACCGTTTCCCACTTCTCTATACGGAGGGGAAGAATGAGGCACAGACTCGATCCAATCTTCAATCCCAAGTCGATAGCGGTCGTTGGCGCGTCCAGGAATCCGAAGAAGTTGGGCGCCCAGATAACGCACAAACTGATAACATACGGATTCCAGGGCACGCTCTATCCGGTGAACAGAAAGGCCAAGGATGTCCACTCGATAAGGGCGTATCCATCGGTCCTTGAGATCCCTGACGAGGTGGACCTGGCGATTGTTGTTGTACCGTCCGAACACGTCATGAGCACGATGGAGGAGTGCGCTGAGAAGGGAATTCATGGGGCCGTCGTGATAACGGCCGGATTCAAGGAAATCGGCGGGGAGGGAGCCAAGCGCGAGGAGGAGCTCCTGCGGTTCGTCAGAAAGCACGACATCGCGACAATAGGACCGAATTGCATGGGCATCATAAACACGAGCCCGGGGGTGACTATGGACTCGACCTTCGCTCCCACCTACCCACTCCGTGGAAGGACTGCCTTCATGTCCCAGAGCGGTGCTCTTGGCGTTGCGGTCCTCGGTCATGCTAGGAACATAAACATCGGTTTCTCCAAGTTCGTGAGCTTGGGCAACAAGATGGACATCTCTGGCAACGACCTGCTTGAGTACTGGGGGAGGGACCCTGAGACGGATGTCATACTGATGTACATTGAGAGCTTCGGCAATCCGCGCAACTTCGTGAGGATAGCCAGGGAAGTGACCCCGCGGAAGCCCGTCATTGCGCTGAAATCGGGGCGGACGGAGGCGGGGAAGAGAGCTG
>JAGMAI010000090.1 GCA_023130895.1 Thermoplasmata archaeon | reverse complement strand
AGATAGTGGATGCGAGGATGACGATCGGGGAGAAGGTCAGACCTAAATGATGTGGCTTGTGAAGTAGTAGTAGATCAGATAGACGCCCACGGCTATGAGCACGACCGCGCTCACCTTCTTTATGACATCCGTGTACTGGCTGAGCTTCCTCACGCTTTCCTGACCAAAGGCGGAGAGCATGAACGTGATAGCGACCATCAGGAGCACGATCACGAGGGAGAACACGAGGAGGATGAACAGGCTCTCGATCGGACCACCTGTTACGGATGACTGCACGAGCACGGCTATGAAAAGGGGGGCAGTGCAGGCTGACGCCGCGGCCCCGTACCCGACGCCGTAGCCGAAGAGCTTCGGGTAGTAGCCCCCGGTCTCCTTGCTCTTCCCCTTCGTTATCGCCTCTTTGAGTCGAGCGAAGGGCTTCAGCAGAGCGTGGTACTGGAGGTTCGTGAACATCAGCAATCCCAGGGCGATCAGGACCGCCCCGACGATAGGTCCCAGGATAGGCGTGAACTCATCCACGTTGGCAGCCGTGCCCGCCGCTATCCAGACGAGCCCTATGACAAGGAAGACGAGGATGATCCCTATGCCGGCGACGAGCCCACTGCCGAGAACCCTGAGCGTGCCTTTCTTCTCCTGCTCCGCTTCCGAAGATAGGTAGTACGCCACGAATCCTGGGAGCATCGGGAAGGAGCAGGGCGAGAAGAAGGTGGCGAATCCAGCGAAGACTGCAAGGAGGATACCGCTCACCGCCTCGATTCCTATGGCTTGCGATTTCCCCGCCAGAGCACCGTCAATCATGCCCCGAATGCTGCTCGCAGAGGTGCGGGCATCCGTGACCTTGTCGACCGCGTACCCCTCCTTGTCGATTATCACCAGCTTCGGAATGGGAACCGCAGCATAGTCGTTTAGGAGGCCGCCAGGATCCATGGCCATCCGCCAAGGATATCCCTCGTCCTCCTTAAACGTCCTAAGAGAATCGAGATCATCGTCACGGCTCACATCTATCGATATCACCTCGAGTTCAGATTCGTTGAAATGGTAGTAGACATCGTCCATGATCGTTCCGGCGATGATTCTGCAGCCCCCACAGCTGATTGACATGAAATCGAGGACCACGACCTCCCCGCGGAAGTCGGAGAGGTTGAAGGAGTTGCCGTCTGTATCGATGGCTTGGAAATCCTTGGCGAGATCGATCTCAGTGGGCCGAGTGAGGATGGTCACGGCTCCGTAGACTATGGCCAGGATGATGAGGATGACTATCCCCATGGCGGCTACCTTGCTCGTCTCCAGGCCATTCATCTTCCTCCATGCCAAGATGCCTAGCAGGGCCACTGTGATGCCTATGAGAAGGGCTTCGACAAGCACGAGTTCGAGAGTGATAAGTGGAGGTGCGGGTTTCGCCGGAGGGGAAGGGCCTATGTATGTGATGTTGACGTACTTGGTCGCCTCTGGGTAATAGTCTCTGTGCCCCGTCGTGTTCTCAACGGTGACGTTGTATCCGATCACGGTACCGTTGATGATGTTCTCTTCTCCACCGATACCCCTCCAATAGGTGTCGTTCCCTCCGTAGTACATATCGTTCGGATAACACGATCCCGAATCGAAATTGCACCAGAAGATCTGCACAAAGGAGATGTTCGAAGGATCGGCCACTCTGACTGTCACATTGACCGTCTCACCAGGAAGCGGAACCTCTGGCGAATGCGATACGTCGAGTATGAGTTCCGCCTTTGCAGGAAGAGGGGAGAATATCAGGGCCCCGATTAGGAGCAACGAGATCCCTGCAAGATGACGACTGCATCTGTGTATCAACATCACCGTCCTGCTGGCTTACATTGATAGACGTTCACCATTTATACATTTTTGGCTTCGGGAGGCTGGCGGAGGCAAATCCCTTATGTATGGCCCTGCATTGACATTGATGATGAAGACGAAGCTGTTCTTCACCTCCAATGGTTGTCTCCAGATCTTCGAGAGCGATGACCGCCTCTACGAGATACTGCTTGACGGAGATCCTCTTGCCGAGGGAGACAGCTCGGAGCTGCTGGACGAGACCAAGGGGCTTCTTAAGGACTACTTCAACGGCGATTCCGTCGATTTCGGCAGGCTGAAGCTGGATCTTTCCGGTTACACCGAGTTCCAGAGAGACGTGCTCGAGGCCGTGGCGAGCATCCCTTCGGGTGAGGTGAGAAGCTACAAGCAGGTCGCTGAGATGGTGGGCAGACCGAGAGCGTACAGAGCCGTCGGGAACGCGGTCGGGAACAACCGCACACCGATAGTCATCCCCTGCCACAGGGTGGTCAGGAGCGATGGCTCGATCGGCCACTTCGGCGGTGGAGCGAGGTTGAAGAGGTTCCTCCTCAGGCTAGAGGGCGCCCTGGATTGATTCACTAGGTTTTTCTATCGCCATCCCATTCGAGTCCGCGGGATACTATGTCAGGCAATTCCACGGTTTGTGTGCACGCGGGGGAGAGGAAGGATCCGACTGGGTCTCTTGTCACACCGATATACCAGACGTCCACGTTCTATTACCCCGAATGGCAGAAGGAATACGTCTACACGAGGCTGTCCAATCCCACGATAGAGGCCGCGGAGAGGAAGCTCGCCGCGCTCGAGGGCGGGGACGGATGTCTCGTCTTCTCATCGGGCATGGCGGCCATAACCGCCACGCTCCTCTCCGTTCTCGAAAAGGGAGACCACCTCGTCTCGATCCCGGACCTGTATGGAGGGACCCGTGTCCTCTTGGACAAGGAACTTCCCCGCCACGGGATCGGGGTGAGCCTTGTGGATTGCGAGGACTCTTCCGCCATTGAAGACGCTCTCACAGAGGAGACGAGGGCCATCCTCATCGAGACTCCGACGAACCCGCTACTGAGGGTTCTCGACATGAAGAAGATTGCCGACGTGGCTCATCGGAACTCTGCCATACTTGTGGTGGATAACACCTTCGCCACGCCGATCAACCAAAGGCCCCTGGAACTGGGCGCCGATGTTGTCGTTCACAGCGCATCCAAGTACCTCAATGGACACAGTGACGTCGTCGCGGGATTCGCCGTGTCCTCGGAGGAGTGGATTGAGAGTATCGAGCAGAGAAGGAGGCTCTTCGGCGGGTCAACCGATCCGCTTGCCGCCTTCCTCATTGCGAGGGGGATGAAGACCTTGGACCTCAGGATGAGGGTTCACAATGAGAACGGGATGGCCGTGGCGGACGCCCTGGAAGACATGAAACACGTCGGAAATGTCCACTATCCTGGCCTCAGGTCCTTCGGGCAACATGCGCTGGCAAAGAGACAGATGGCGGGCTTTGGCGGGATGGTCAGCTTTGAGGTCGGGCGGGCATCGAAAGACGCGAGGCAGGTTTCCAGGAGATTCGATCTGATAAAACTGGCCTCGAGCTTGGGAGGAGTGGAGAGCCTCGCATCCCTTCCGCTGGAGACTTCGCACAAGTACATCAGCGCGAAGGAAAGAAGGGAGTCCGGAATCCCTGACAACCTGATCCGCCTGTCGATCGGTATCGAGAACTCCGAGGACATAATCGAGGATCTTGAGCGGGCGATTTCTGGCGGTAAACGCTAGTCCGTCCAGCCCTCGGGGACCATCGGGGAGATTGCCCTGAGCTCCTTCACTATCGGCGGGAGCGTCTCGATCACGTAGTCGACATCGTCCCCCTTCGTCCATCTGCCCAGAGTGAACGCAATCGACCCGTGCGCGTGTTCTGGCGGGATTCCCATCGCGGTGAGTACATGTGACGGCTCGAGCGTCTCGGACGTGCACGCGGAGCCCGTTGCGGCCTGGATCCCCTTCATGTCCAGGTTCAGAACGATTGATTCCCCTTCTATGTAGCTGAGCCGGAGGTTCGCGTTGTTCGGAAGCCTCTTCTCGAGCCTGCCATTCAGATGGCACTCCCTCACGGTCGACGTCAGGCCCTTGACCAGCTGGTCTCTCATCTTGCTCAACCTTTCCGATTCGACGCCCATCTCCTGCGCCGCGATCTCGGCGGCCTTTCCCATGCCCACGATGAGCGGGACGCTCTCGGTTCCCGGACGGAGCTTCCTCTCTTGACGCCCGCCATGGAGGAGGGGTACGATCGACGTTCCCTTTCTCACGTACAGAGCCGCCACGCCCTTTGGGCCATACAGGTCCTGTGACGATAACGATAGCAGGTCGACATTGTCCTTGGTCACGTCTATCGGTATCTTCCCCGCTGCAGCGACCGCATCTGTGTGAAACGGAATCCCCTTCTCCCTTGCGATGTCCCCAATCTCTCTGACCGGCTGGATGGCGCCGACCTCGTTGTTCGCGGACATCACCGAGATGAGTATCGTCTTGTCCGTTATCGCATCCCTTACTTTGTCCACATCCACGATTGCGCTGTCATCCACGGGAAGACGAGAGACCGAGAATCCGACCCTCTCGAGCTCATCGACCGCTGAGAGTGCAGCGGGGTGCTCGATGCTTGAGGTGACCACGTGATTCCCTTCGCTCTTCCTCTTCTGGGCCATGCCCTTGAGCGCTAGATTGATCGACTCTGTGCCAGTGGAGGTGAATATGATCTCCCTCGCTTCCGCCCCAATGAGGTTCGCCACCCTCTCACGGGCCTCCTCGACCGCCGAGTTCGCTTCGAAACCCAGTGAATAGACGCTCGAAGGGTTGCCGTATTTCTCAGTGAAATAAGGCAGCATCTCCTCCATCACGCGAGGATCGACGGGAGACGCGGCAGCATAATCCAGATAGACTCGCCTCATTCAACACCTCCGCCAAGGTTCAGGAACGACCGCTGGCATATTTATCACTTGGGAAAGCTCTTTCCCAGAATCCTTGCCGTGTGATAGCCAGCGTCCATGATCATGATCACGTCCTCATCAGAAACACTGCTCAGAATCCTCTCGCGATCACGCGTGAGCTTCTCGAGGTTCTCGTGCTCGGATTCGAAGAAGGTCGTGAGACATTCGGAGACGAACTCGGGAATGCCCGTGAGGGTCTCCTGGCCATTCTTCCCGCTCAGGTCGATGAGCGCCTCCAGGCCAGTGAGCATGTTGAGAGCTAGCCCATGGAGGAGGAAGCCCAAGCCCGCATGAAAGCCGTTGTCGGTCTCGATGATGAAGGATGTTGCCAGCCGTCCGGCCTCGACGCAATAAGACCTGACCTCGTTCTCCAGCCTCGCTAGACCCTCCTTCCCACGGGAGAGCATTTCGGTGAGCTCTGCCAGCTTCTCCCCCGCCTGTCTGAGATTGTGAGCGGCGGAGCCGTACGTGTCGCCGTGTTCCAGCGATTGGGCGAAGTCCAGAACCTCCCATCCCTTGAGCCGTCCTTCTGACTCCCTGCCTTCCATTGGCGGTTCGAGCTGACACCCGCAGACATCATCCAGGCAGTCATCGCACGCACCAGAGAGACAGTGGACCATCGCATGCTCACAATCGCACTTCACGGACCCCCACATGACGCGCGCGAGTGCTCTGAGGATCCGTCGAGCGTCCGCCTCATCCTCTGCTCTGCGCACGATTATCTTCCCGCCTTGAAAGGCGTGAATGCGTCTGCCGCCAGATTCCCCGTAGGCATAGCCCATCTCATCTGAGCACCTGAAGCGGTCGAAGAACTCGATGGTACGCATCAGATGGCACATCTGTTTCGGGTCGATGTACTCGCCGAATGTGCATCCTGATATCTTGCTCAGGTCGAATCTAGCTTCGAGAGTCACGAATCCGTCTTCGGTGCAGGGGTTGATTTCGACTATGTCCTCGGGCGTTCCTCTCCCTCGGCCGAGCGATTGCCCGGTCGTTATATAAGGGCATTCATGGAGGGGGCAAGGACAGCTCAGCGGGCGACTCAAGGAGATACATATTAAATCGGCGTGTTCCATCTGCATCGTGGTTCCCCGAACGAAGGGATGATGCGAATCGATGGGTCAGTCGCCCACGTGATGGAGAGGAATCTGTGGACTTGGAACTGGAGACAATCGTTCTCATAACCATACTGGCGTTCGTATTCCAGTACACGGACGCCTCTCTCGGCATGGGCTACGGGACCAGCCTCACTCCACTCCTGTTGGTCATCGGCTTCGGCCTGTTCGAGATAGTCCCCGCCCTCCTGCTCAGCCAATTCATAACCGGGATGGTGGGGGGGTTGTTCCATCAGTACTTCGGGAACGTGGACCTTAGCGTCGGTTCAAGAGACTTGAAGATTACAGGCATCCTCACCTTGTTCAGCATCATCGGTGTGGCGATCTCGGTGGTCGCCTTCGTCAGCGTTCCCGAGGTGTACATCCAGCTCTACATCGGAATACTTGTTCTCTGTATCGGCGCCGTCATTCTCCTCACATTCGAGAGGACGTTCGTCCTGACCATGAAGAAAATCATGGGGCTCGGCCTTTTCGCGGCTTTCAACAAGGGTCTGAGCGGCGGTGGCTACGGTCCGATCGCGACCGGTGGGCAGATCCTGTCGGGTGTGCACAGCAAAAGCGCGATTGGCATAGCCTCCGTGGCGGAGGGGCTGACCTCTGCTGTCGGGGCGGTTCTCTTCTTCTTCTTTGTACCCACTGCACAATGGGGACTGGTACCATGGCTCCTTCTTGGTGGATTGGTCTCCGTACCCGCAGCCGCATTCACTGTGAAGAAGATCCACGCAAGGAATCTGAGGGTCATGGTTGGCATTGCCATCTGCGCCCTGGGAATCGTGACGCTCGTAAAGGTGGCATTTGGATGGGTAGGGTGAGGAAATGACAGGTGATATCGAGAGAATGTTAGTGGCTGTTGACGAGAACATAGAAGGGAACATCGCGCTCCATTATGGAATCAACCTCGCACGCGTCCTAGGGGCGAAGGTCGAGGTCATCCATATCGTGGAGGACGCCCTTGTCTACGCGGGCTGGGGCGCCATAGTCACCAAGACCAAGAAGGAGGTCGACAGACAATTGCACAGAATGGACACAGAAATCTCGAAGTACCGAGAGAAATGGAAGATGGACATCGGTGTCAAAATCTGTGAAGGGACGTCCGCCTCGGCAGAGATACTCAGAGAACTCCACGAGGAGGAGTACGACCTCCTCGTTGTCGGCTCCCACGGCGCTTCGGCGGTGATGGAGTTCCTGCTCGGAGGCATCTCGTCACAGATAGTCCATCATACGAAGAAGCCCATCATCGTCGTCAAGAAGATGAGAGATGTCGCCAACATTCTGATGTGCACGGCAGGGTCGAAATGCTCGTTCAGGGCCATCAGGTACGCGGCGAGCATTGCGAAGGCGGCAGGAGCGGAAGTGACCGTACTCTCCATCTCGCCGTGGAAGTCGAGCGAAGCCGTGAACCAAGCCTGGGAGTTCGCGCATGCGGGGGTCGAGATACTCAAGGAACACGGGGTGGCCGCTGGAGAAACGGTCAGAATCGGCAAGCCCGCCGAAGAGATACTGGCCGAGGCGAGGAGGCAGGACTTCGATCTGATCGTGATGGGCTACCGGGGGACGTCGCCCGTTGCAGACATGCTTCTAGGAGAGGTGGCCTCCAAGGTAATGCATCACTCGCTCAGGCCCACGCTGATTTTCCGGAGGTAATCGCCACATCAGATGCTGACAGTGAATGTGATGATAGTAGAGCCCCCATCATCGTCGGTCACGGTGAGAGTGACTACATACGTGCCTCCGCCCGGGAATGCGTGAGTCGCGACATCATCCATCGAGATCGGATTCACATCCGGGGACGGATAGGGGTCAGGACCAATTCCGTTGTTGAAATAGGTTCGCGCCTCTGTGCTGTTGTCGCCCCAGTCCCACATGAAGGTGAGATCGTCGCTTCCTGGGTCATACGCGGATGCGTGGAACGTGAGGTTGTGACCCACGAAGTACTCGTTCAGCCTCTCTATCTCCCACGTCCAAGTCTCGTTGTGCCTGACGTTGAACGTGTGATGTATCCTCGTGTCGTTACCGTCATCGAAGTCCAGGATTACCCAGGCGGGAGTGGAGCCCCACATCTGTCCGTTTATTGGATCATCCATGGGCGTGTACAGTGCGAGGACGGAGTACTCGCTGGATAGGGATATGTTAAGGCCGGACACGGTGATGGCCTGATCGTCCGGACTACCGGGATAACGCACAATCTGCGCGTATGCGACCTCGGTTCCGTCCTCGTAGAGGAAGAACTCGACGTCGTGCCACTTCTCCCCTGCGATCCTGAAAGTGATTCCGGTAAGGATGCGCGAGTCGAGGTAGCCCTGCACGGACGGGGCGGCGTTCACTATCGTCACATCCGCCAACGCCTCTACCTCATACGTGCCATCAGTCACCCTCACTCTCACTGTCCCAGTGTAGTCATCGCCGAATGCATGGCTGTATGTCGGGCTGCTCGAGTAGTTGGTCTCGAAGATTCCATCATCATCGATGTCCCACATGTATTGCAGGGGATCTCCGTCTAAATCATACGAGCCGCTGGCGTCGAATGCCACCGTATCGCCCTCGTCCGCAAGGTAGGGACCTCCTGCGTGCGGATCAGGCGGTTGATTTATCCTCATCTCGTCGTCGGCTGAGTCCTGAACAGCCCATTCTATTCTAGAAGACGCCGTAAGTGAGATCGTATCGGTGGTTCCCGGCGGACCCCCAGGAACGTCCACGGCAACTAGGACGTAGTAGGTCCCGTTTGTGTCCAAATCTGGTGTTATGTCGACCTCGGGCTCACCTGCGTCGTAGACGCCATTTGCGTTGGAATCTTCGTATATCCCAGCAAACCATCCGAGAGTGGATTCACCCGTGAGGTCGTAGGCCTGAGTGACCCCCCTGTTAGTAACTGTGTGCGGGTAATGATAGGTTGCGCCTCCAGGCACGTTTTCGTCGTGGTCTGGCTCTACCTCAGGTGGAGGATTCACAGGAAGTGGAGGCGTTGAACCGCATACGAAGACCTCGTATGTCGTTTCCAGGAAATTGGCGTTGTGAGCATCCATCCCTTTGACCTCATACTTCCAGAGGCCAGGAGACAAAGAGTAGTTGACACTGTAGTCATCATCGGGGAGGTCTCCTATGCTGAAGATTTCCCATTCCTGGTTGCCGGAGGGGTTGGAGTTCAAGTAAGTGTTGCCGTCTGGATCTGTGACAACAACGTGAATGTTCGGACTGATTCGATACTTTGAATCTGGATTGTCGTCCTTAGGCTGCCCCCAATTCTGCCCTTCATCATAAGGGGGAGTGTTGGGAGTGTTGGGATCGTCGGTATCGTAAATGTGGTCAGCGTCACCGTCGAGGAAGAAAACTCTGGATTTCGCTATTGGAACGTAAAAGTTGTAGCACCATTCGCCGTCGTAGGTGTTGTCCGGTGTTCCAAAATTCGGATCGATACCAGCCTGAGGACCGCCAGCAAATCCGAACTCGTGACCAGCTGCAAGGCTAATCTGACCGGTCGTCCTGACCTTGAAGTCGTTCAGCCCAATTGAAGGGGTCCCGCCTTCCCACTCAGCAACGAACCTGTAGAAGTAGTTCCCGCTGGGAGCCTGAGCGTCGGGAGAGACCGAGAAAGACTCGGTGAACCAATCATCATCTGGCAGAACACCGCTACTGCTACTCCAACTCTCGACGAATAAGGCGGTCGTTCCATTCTTCAACGGGTCCATGTAAAGGGTGAAGGTTGTTGGCAAGTCACCAACATAATCCCAATGTTGCCCAACATCGCCGTCGAATATACCCACCTCGAACGTCGACTCGTTCGCGGGAACGCCGATATAGGCCACGACCTTTGACTCTATTGTTTTATGTCCGGCTGACGCTATCAAGACAAACTTCCCATCGTTAGGATCGACTGACGGAATGCCTTCGTAGCTACCCGACTGGATGATGATTCCATCATCCGCGCTATCATCGGCGATGTTTCCAACACATGCAAGCAGACTCCCTGTCAGTAACAAAGCCCCTATTGCTGTAACGAAGATTTTCTCATACAAAGGAATACGCACGTTCCCCTCCCCCTGCTTTCTAACTATATGAGCCTGGCTAAGTATTAATGTTTTCCCCTGGACCGTCGCAAACTTCACAATCCAGGTCGAAAAAAGGGGAAAGGTGGGGACCTGCGTCCCCTTCTAGAGTGGGTGAGCTTGCGTTGCTCTACGGTCCGTCAGGCCCTGGCCCTGGCCTCTCGTGGTCCTGATCTCGGTGCCTAAACCTATCCTGACTCTGGTCGCAGGCCGGATCGTTCGGATTCTCCCCCTCGTTCTTGTACTGATGCTTGAACTGGTTTCCGTCGTTGTCGCAGGTCTCGTTGTACTTGTACTGGTACTGGAACCTGTTCTGGCTCATGTCCTGGTTCTGCGACTCTTGGGCACCGTCCTCGTTGTGCTGGTACTGCGGTTTGTACTGGTGTTTCCACTCGTTACCGTTCGCGCAGTTGTTCTGCTCCCCCATGTCCGATATCTGGTCGTCTGCATTGCTCCCCGTGACCGAGGCGGAATCGAGCGCAAAGGCCGTCCCTACTGTTCCCAACAGGGCGATTACCGCAAAGGCCGCTATTATTTTTGCCTTCATTCTTTCACCTCCTGGTCCGAGGTCCTCCTCGCAACCATTGTCCTCTTCATCGGCTGAAACGACCTATCATACCTTCGTGGAACCGGTTTCAAAAAGTGAAAAGCTCGTGAAATCGGGCAGATTACTGCGCCTTAGCGAGCAAAATCTTGTTGGTGTAACCGTGCCTGACTTTCGAGATGAGTCCCCTTTCCTCCAACTTGTCGATGATCCTCGACACCTTTGCCTTGGAGAACGGCACGGCTGAGACGATGTCCTTCTGGAGGATTTCCCCTCCACCCTCAACGACCTTGCGGTATACTCTCCTTTCATCCCCCTCGAGTAACCTCAAGGCCATCTGCTCAAAGGACACGGAAGGCTCCTCGTCGGGCGGGGAAGGGGTTTCTGGCGGGATGTCGCTCCTGAGAGCTTCCTTTCCCTTGATGCTTATGACCGCAAGATCCGGGTAGAGCTTGGTCACGCTCCT
>JAGMAI010000009.1 GCA_023130895.1 Thermoplasmata archaeon | reverse complement strand
CACCTCTGAACTTGTTCAGCAGGATCTGGAAGAAGAAGTAAAGGAGTAGAATGACAACGACGTAACCGAACCCCTTCCACGCAAGCGCAATTGCGGTGAGGGATATGGCAGCCATGAAGGAGTAAAGGACAGGTTCGCGGTTCGACCTGAAGAACTCCGAGAGCCCCTTCGTGATGTCCTTCGGCTTGAACCAGTTGCGGACCCATTTTCTCTCTTGAAGGGTGCCCAAGGCCCTCATGAAGAAGAAGAAAGTCGTAACGACGAAGAAGAGAACGTATGCGTCGTGGTCGCCGTTTGTTAGCGGGCTTCTCTGGATGTGTGCGGGCATGACCGCGAGCAGGAAGGCCGCCAGCATCGCCGCCTTTCTTCCGAAGGCTCCCTTAGTGAGGAAGTACAGCGGGAACACGGTCAGTGCGCCCCAGAGGGCCGTTGAGAATATGAACGAGTACCAGACGCTCGTGTCCACATCCGGGAACAGCGGCGCCAACGCCATGCCTGAGACGGCAACCGACCAGTCGAACATCGGCGGACGACCAGAGGCCTGGCTTCCGAAGGGGTATGCAAGGAGCGGCTCCTCCACCAGATGGTGGCCGGTGTCGACGACGTAGTCGATCACCCTCTTGTGGTAGTACGAGTCAGAACCCCCCGAGACGACAAAGCCGGTATCCGTTGCCAGGTCGAACGCGAAGTAACTTCGCAGGTATACTGCGAGGAAGAAGATGAGCACCAGGGCTATGATGCTCGGCCAATTCTTCCGGAACCAAGTCCGTGCCTCTTCACGGATTGATTTTGTCACCTGTATCACCGAGGGACTGGTAGCCCGTTCCATAGATGTTCTTGTATATGTTTGTTTTCCTGTGGAAGTCTACCTTGGTTTGGCAACCCGACGGGTCACGCAGACCTCTGACCAATCTGCAGGTCGTGAAGATAAGCCTTACGGCTCTTGAGCGGGGGATTTCACCGCCGAGACCGTGACGTAGGCTGCTCTTCTCCTCCAGAAGCGGCCTTTTGCGAGCAGCCTTTCGTCGACCTGGACCAACAGCTTGCTCAGGCCGAGAAGCATCCTCCTCAAGCGGCCGCTGAGCCGGGACGCCAAGTGCGGCAGGAGATAGACGAAGATGAGGTGGTATCTTACCTCCAACATCGTCAGGCTGCTCGATACCGCCCGCTTGAGCCTTGCGGAGGAGAAGGCCCTCTCCGACGGATCGTGAAGCACAGTCCGGAAAATCCTACGCGCCAGCTCGGAAACGAGATTGTCAGATGTAGGTTCTTGACATATGAGGACCTGCCCGCTGCGGAGAACCCGTCCCGCCTCTTTGACAGCGCTTTCGACATCATCCGGCACGTGGTGCAGGATAGCCCTCGCGGACACGAGGTCGAACGATTCGTCCTTGAATGGAAGATGGAGGATGTCCGCCCGGATGAGCTCCACTCTCTCGGCTGGAGCCGCGCCATGGCTTATGTCGACGCCGATGATCCTCGCCTCCCTGTCCATTGAGATGAGCTTGCCGAAAGCGCCGTTGGAGGAGCCCAGATCGAGGATCACAGAGAACGAGCGGTCCTTCACCATCTCTCTCGGTGCGTCCATCAGCCCCTTCCAGCAGATACTTCTGGCATCTTGATCTATCTTCCAGTCAAGCCTCATTCCGACCTCACCCCCACCACTTGGAAGGCGTTGGCCAGATTCCAGAAGACCTCATTCGCTTGGACGAGCTTCTTCCCGAACTTGTAGAGAACCGTTCTGGGATTCCTCGGTGGCTGCAGCTCATACGTCAGCGGGAACTCGTCCAGTATCCTCTTCAGCTCGGAAAGGGTCAGAGGATGGATCCTGAAGCGATCTCCCCTCTCCATCAGCCTCACGTATCGATCCGCCCAGCTTCTCGGAAGATATGACAGGAAGGGGAGTTTGTGGTGTCCTTCCATGGGCCAGAGCTTGTTGTTCGTGGTCATGTAGAACGCACCACCGACCCGCAAGGCCTCCACGAGTACCTTGACCAGCCCTCTCTGATCCGGGACGTGTTCGATGACATCGCTGCAAATCGCGATATCGAAGCTCCCCGTCCCATCGAAGTCATAGATGGAGACGGCCTCGAACCTCGCATTGTCGATGTCCTCCTTCTCTGCCCAGTCCTCCGCCATGCCGATGAGTCTCTCGTTATTGTCTATGCCGACGACGTCTCTCACCCTCATCGCGATGGGAATCGAAAGGGATCCTGGGCCGCAGCCGAGGTCCACCGCACGGCAGTCCTTCAGCGGTCTGTCAAGGAACGGCTCGAGAAGGGAGAGCAGATTGTCGATGTCCTCCAGCCTCCTCAACCATCTCCTTCTTGCCGCCTTCTCATCTGGAAGGACTGGATGCTCACCCATCGTGGTAGGGATTATTGGCGGAGTATTCTTAATCTTATTGCCATCGAAGCCTTTAAGAGATGTCTGGAAAATCACCATGAAGGTGAGCGAGTGAAAATGGACCTAATGGACATACTATGTTGCCCTGTCTGCAAGTCCGATCTTGAGCTGAAGGTCGAGCGCGAGGAGGGAGACGAGATTGTTACTGGAGACCTCTTCTGTTCGAAGTGCGATCACGCATTCAAGATAGAAGACGGTATCCCCAACCTTCTCCCGCCAGACTTCAAATGAACTCGTCCTGGACCCCGACAACCTCCTCGCTGTTCTTGGCCTTCGCATACAGCATGAGCGGTTCCTTGTTCAGCGTCAGGAAACCGGGGCCCCATTTGAACTTGTTAAGAACCGCAAGGCTCTCGTCCTCGTGACCCATGATGAAGAGGGCGGCGGCCAGGGCCTCCGCTGTTGACAGTTGGAACGGCTTGCCGTAGTTGACGGGATTCGCGGCCACCAGGTATGGAAGTGCCCTGTCTATGGCGCCCCGTACCTCCGGGAAGGCGGGATGCTTCCAGCTGAGGTCGAGTGCCGCCAGCCCCCTCCTCGCTGCGTCCTTCTCATCCTCTCTTGAGATCGCCCTGTCAGAGGTCGGATTCAGGAGGACGCAACCCCTTGGCAGACCCTTCGGACTGTTGGTGAGCGTGATCATGTCCATCCTGGCCAGCTTTCTCGCCGTGCACTTCTTCGGATCGCAAGCCTTGGCATCGTAAGCATAGAGCCTGATGCTCACGAAAGGGGCATCGTCGTTCCGTATTACATTCTTTCCACCGCAAATGATATGTTCATGGAGGACGGTACTATCACCGCCACGATGATGACAAAGCCCTACGCTGAATCCTGATGAATGATGGGCGACCTGAGTGGCATGACAACATTTTTAAGCATCCTCGCCGTTTATGAGAATCGAAGGGAGAGTGGGATGCATGGTTACAGGATTTGATCTCCTCGGTCATAGCAGGAGCATTCAGGACCACTGGGCGAGAAGGGTGATTGCGTTCGGCGTTGACGTCGTTCTCGTGACGTTCCCAGTGTGGATACTCCTTCAGTTCGTTCCCACAGTGAACGTCGCGCTGTTCGGTCTGCTCTCAGGCCTTTGCCTTTTCACGTACTCGTCCCTGTTCGAGACGTATATCGGCAAGACACCTGGGAAGGAGCTCATGAGCCTGCGTGTGGATTCCACGGCCGGATCCATGAGCCTGTCCTCCGGAATGCTCAGGAGCATAGCCAAGTTCTTCTGGTACATCTTCCCCCTGATAGACACCCTGCTCGGAATGGCGACCGAGGGGGACCCTCGGCAGAGGCTCACTGACAGAGTGGCAGGCACGGTCGTCGTCAGAGTGGCTCACGTGTCCCCGAGGAGGGTGAAGGTGAAGAGGGCCCCTGTCCCTGAGGAACAGTGACTGGGCTGATTACGTTATATACTCCGAACACTTTCGCGGGCTCGTGGGAGATGTTCTTGTTGCCTACGACGGTTCCGAGGGCTCCAGAAAGGCCCTGGAGAAAGCCGAGTCGATGCTCAAGGAAGGCGACCAGCTCGTAGCCGTCTACGTCCTGCCGACGAAGGAGATCGACGGCTTCGCCTACTTCGACTACGAGCTCACCCGCGAGAAGGCGCAGGAGGCCCTCAACGACGTGGTGGAGGAGCTCAAGTCGAGGGACGTGGACGCCATAGGCATCTTCCGGGAGGGCGATGTCGCCGAGGAGATTATCAAGATCGCCGCCGACATCCAGTGCGATATGATCGTGATAGGCTCGAAGGGACTCAGCAAGGTCGGGACCTTCACGCTGGGAAGCGTTGCCGAGAAGGTTGCCCGGCACTCCAACCGGATGGTTCTCATTGTCAGGTGAGAGCTAGGGTTAAAATACTATGAGCCGCATTATTTCACAAGGCTGAGAATATGCTGTTTGTGACCACTTTGAAACTTATGCCAGGGCAGTATGAGGATGCCACAAGGCTCTGCAAGCATCCCAAGATCCCAGAGAACGTGGAGATCAAGACGTTCCTCGGTCTTTTCGGTAAGCCCGATGTGCTGATAATCTTCGAGGCTCCCGATCCGACCGCCGCCGCTGACTTCGCTATTCAGTTCGGTCGGGTTGCGGAGTCCACCACGGCCGTGGCCCTGCCCATAGAGGAATTCAAGTGGACTTGGTAGTCCCTTCTTCCTCTTCCTCGGACTCCATTTCTTGCCGTTTCCGGGCCCTTCTCCTGAAGACCAAGAAGGTCAGCCCTGCAAGCCAGACACCCTGGATTCCTATGACGAGCACCAATACCCAAAGAAGCATCTCTTCCTGCGTCATCCTAATTCTCCCGAATCCTGTGGGGACAATCCCTACGTAGCACGTTATGGAATGTCCCTATTAAACCATTCCCACATCGACGTCCACATCGCGAGATCCCCTATCTAATCGTCTATTGCTCTGACCAAGACACGCTGAAGCTCTTGTCGCCTGTAGCTCTCCATATGACCGCGAGTTCGTAGTCCGTGTCAGGGACCACCGTGACTGTGAACTTGTCCCCCTTCGTGAGCTTGCCGTCGTAGTCGACGTACGTGACGTTGCCTACCGTACCAGCCTCCAATGGATCGATTCTGCTCGCTTCGTCTAGTGATCCGTTCACAAGCAGCACCACAGAAAAGAGACGGGAAGCCAGAGTGCTCTCAGGTGCCCCGGTTATCTCATAGGCAGCGGTCCCCGGGTCGGAGGTTATCTGGGAGAGAAAAATCATGGGTGGCGGACTCCCCGTGCTGCTCACAAGCGAGGAAACCGTGATGTATACGACGGATGCAAGAACGACAGTGATGGCCACCATTAACACTACGGCTATGACGGGAGACACTCCTCTCGAGTTCACTGACTCATCCCCTCTGGGATTGCCCGAGAAAAAAAGGAAAGATAGAGGTGCTAGCACCTCTACGGTACGTTCATGGTCTCACTAGTTATTTTGTTGTCGTTTGCCGCCCAGAGCAGAATGACCTCGTACTGCGCACCGGATTCCAGGACCTCTAGGGTGAAGAAGTCCCCACCCGTCAGCTTGGTGTCGCTCGTCAGGTCGGTGAAGTTCAGTTTCTCACCGGTAGTAGCGGTAAGGACTTCCCCATTCTTGACTACGGCCGGGGCTCCCCACGGTGTCCCATCCTTCAGGACAGAGACCTTGTAGGCGTTCAGTGATTCCTGTCTGCTGGGTGCCGCGAGCTCGAGTTCATATCCGTCGCTGGTCGGAGTCGTTATCATCTCCGCGGTCGGCGCACCTGTCGTGCCAGTGCCGATCAAGCCGGACACCATCACGTACAGCACAGCTGCAAGTACCACGGTAATTGCCACCATCAGAATGGTAGCAATAACCGGAGACACAGCCTTCTCATTCCTTCGTATGTACTTCATGTTGTGTCACTCCTGTAGGTTACCCTACAGCTATTACTTTAGGCTCTGTCCGATATAAACGTTTCGCTTGAAGAATCGATAACAGGAACGAGCACCAGTTATTTCGGTGTGATACCCTCTTTCGTTATGGTGTACTCGTGGATTCCAGTCATCTCTGGATGGTTCCTCACTTTCCTGATGACAAGGTAGTTCTTGAACGTGTTCTCTACCCTCTCCCTCTGAAGCTCGATCGAGCAGTCTACTATCTCCTCAACGCTGCTCTGGGTGCGAGTAGCATAGACTCCCGTTAACAGTGTGAGCAGAGCCACTCCCTCCTGATGCTGGGTGTGACCCTTTATCGTCCTCAGGGAGGAAAGGACATCCACATGGTCGTAGTACTCCAGGAAGAAGTCCAGCGAGTCCACCACGACTCGGAACGGAGGATCCAGTCTGGACGTCTCGTACGTCAAGGCAGTGAGGAAGTTTATCCCGCCCCTGTCATCCACCTTCTCCTTCGTGGCAGCCATGAGATCCTTCATCGTTATCCCCTCCTGGCGGTAGCGGCTTATCTCGAGCTCCTTGGAGAGCACGTTATCGTAGTACTGGTCAGCGATGTTGATTATCTTCATGCTCGACTTCCAGCCGAAGTGCTCCATCGTGGACGTGACGTCCAGATCCCTCTCCGTCGTGGTGAAGTAGGCGACGTTCTCGGAGTCTATCCCCGCGCTTGCGAACTGCTTCGCAAAGAGCTCTGTCCCAGAGCCGGGCGGTCCCGCGACCAGCAGCGTGAAGCCCCTGGGTATCCCATCCATGAGGGCCTTGTCCAGAGCGGGGATTCCTGTTGGCACCGTGTCCATTCTACTCACCCGCCGCGACGATCGTCTCGTCAACCACGATATTAAGCATGTTCGAGATATCCTCAGACCTGTACTCCTCCATGGAGAATATCACTGTGTACGCCTTCTTGGCCCTGAGATTGTTGACGAGAAGGTGAAGGAACTCAGAGAGTATCTTCGTGTTGTTGTGGATTGCGAGCGAGTTGATGGAGTCCAGGATGATGATGTCGTTCTTCCCTTCTGTTCTCTTTGTCAGGTACTCGACCTTGAGCATCAGGTTCTCCAGCATTGTCGGGCTCTCTACGTAGATGGTGTGTTCGTGCTTGGATGCCATGCTCATCATTATCTGGGATATGCAGTCCACGAAGTAGATGTTGGACATGTCTATCTCGAGGACCTGGAGTGCGTTGACTATCGATTGCGACGGTATGGTCGATGTGATGTAGATGCTGTCCAGCTCCTTCTTGACAGCGAAGTTGTCGAGGATGCCCCTGATAACGTCGAAGTAGTGCTCCGCCCGTATCTGCAGCGCGACCGCCGACGACTCGGGCAGGGTCAGAAGCTTCTCAGCAACGTTGGTGGTCACACTCATAGCCTATCCTCCCGCCACGCTCCCTCCCTTCAGCAGAGGCACCAAGAGGACTCCAGCCGAAGTCAGGTCCAAGACATACTTCGTCCGCGAGTGCTGGGTCCCCCTCATCTTCACTACCTGCAGTGTTCTGAGCAGGTCCCCTCTCCTCTCCAGATTGCCCATGAATATTATCCCGTCCGCGATTGCCTCTTCGACGCCGAAAAGAGAGTATCTCTCCTCTGCGGGGGATATCTCGGAGACGAGTACGCTGGTACAGCCGAGCGAGGACAGCGTCGCTCCGATCTTGAGAATGAAGTCTCTGATCTTCTCCTGGGTCCTGAGCCTGTAGCAGACGGATGTTATGGAGTCTATGACGAGTCTCTTCACGTCCATCTCCTTGACAATGTCCGCTACCGCTCTCACAAGGACATCCACCTCTTCCAACGAGAACTCCAGCTTATTCAGACCCAGTCTTTCGTAGACGACCGGCATGTCGACGAAGATGAGCTTTCCCTTCTTTATCAGGCTCTCCTCGAAGAAGTCGTACGGAATGATGTTCGTCAGCAGCTTGGAGGAAGCCTCCGTGACGGATATGAACAGACACGTCTCGCCGTCAAGCGCTCCGTGAACGAGGAACTCGAGGCTCAGGGTCGTCTTTCCTGTTCCGCAACTGCCAGTGACGAGGATCGTGTTCCCTCTCGGTATCCCTCCGTCCAGAGCGTTGTCCAAGCCCTGGATACCTGTTACGCATCTCTCCCGGGTCGAGGTTGAAAGGTCCACCTTAGGTGCCATTCTCAGACCCTATCATACAGGCTTCTTATATTTCTTTTCTTGTCGATATCAGGCCAAGAAACACGGCTGGGTTCGACGATACGTTTTTAAATCGCGATGTGTGTTGCCGAACCATGGCGGAGGAGGCAAGACTCCAGGTCGCGCTTGACCTGATGCAGCTCGATCGGGCCATTCAAATAGCGAGGGAGTCCGTTGAGGGCGGCGTCGACTGGTTGGAGGCGGGAACGCCGCTGATAAAAAGCGAGGGGATGGAATCGGTCAGGGCGCTCAAGAAGGAGTTCGTTGATCGAAGAATCGTCGCGGACATGAAGACGATGGACACTGGAGCATTCGAAGTCGAGATTGCATCCAAGGCGGGTTCGGACATCGTCGTGATCATGGCGCAGGCGGATGACACAACCATCCTGGAATCGGTGAAGGCCGCGAGACGTTATGGGTCGAAGATCATGGCGGACCTGATAGGCGTTGAGGATCCCGTTCGGAGGGCAAAGGAGGTCCAGGAGCTCGGGGTCGACTATCTCTGCGTGCACGTTAGCATCGATGAGCAGATGATAGCCAAAGGGCCGCTAGAGACGCTCAGGGCGGTCTGCGAGGTTGCGAGAGTCCCCGTGGCCGTGGCGGGTGGACTGAACTCTGAGACCGTGGTGGAGGCCGTGAAGGCCGGTGCAAGCGTCGTCATTGTGGGCGGGGCGATTATAAAGGCCGCCAAGGTCAAGGAGGCCACCGAAGCGATAAAGGAGGCCCTCAGGACACAGAAGATAGTCAAGACGGACCTCTACATGAAGTACGGGGAGGAGGACCTGAGG
>JAGMAI010000089.1 GCA_023130895.1 Thermoplasmata archaeon | reverse complement strand
CCCTCCAGATCTCGGATCGAGAGCTCACGACTCTTGACGATTTCTAGGTCATGGTCCTTGAGATGTCTTGTCATTACTGGCAAAGTTGTTGATGATGCCGACCGGCCTCTGCCGGAGGTCGAGACTCCGGAGCATTGAGAAGTGGTCCGAGGCGGTTTCGGATGTCCTTGTTCATATTGATGTGCGACATTCTGACCTACGGTCAAGGTCCTGTGAGAGAACCGTTGGTTGACCAATCAGCTCGAGGTCTGGCGTTCATAGTGAATCTGGATAACGCTACAACTCAAAAGTCGAAGAAGCGGAGACATCGCCTCTTCCGCCAAGTTCCATTCTCTGAGGTTCCTGCGTCCGAGGCACCTCTATGATTCCCACACCCAAAAGAGGTTGTCGACCAGTCAGTAGTCGACAATCCCCTCATGAGAGACATAGCAGACGAGATAATCGATGACCACCTTGATACCTCCATCGATTTGTGTGGTGGATACAAACTCTATGATGCCGTTGAATTCCAAGCCGAAGGAAGGAACTATGTCGTCATCGCGTACGGTGCAAGCAGAGAAGGCGCAGGAGGCGGAACTCCCGGAAAGGATGCACTTCAAGGAATCGTGTTCGCAGTAGAAGGAGAACTCGAAGCTGACGACGAGGAATAGAGTGTTCTACGGCCCCGTGTAGCTCTCCCTCTCGAGCTGATCGAGCAGGCATACAAGATGTGTGGTCTGGGTCTTTGCGTGTCCGTCGTATCGGACCAGAAGACTGTAGTCTGGAAAGGGAATCTGCCCGTAGGTGAACGGCTGGAACCTTCCACCGCCTTCGATGATCCCCTGACCCATCGAGAGAGCGTCAGTCAACGAAAAGAAGGGGGAAGGAACCTAGAGGAGAAATCACGAAGGCAGTCAACGAGAGGGTATAGTGTAGTGTCCCCGGAATCGAAGAGGATTCTTCTCGTGTCTGCGTGGATCCCGGGTTCCTTCCAGGGTAGGTTTGACACCGACCGTTCGAGAGAACAGCATACCTTAAAGGAGGCAGTCATGATTATCAATCCACATAACAGAGATTCGATGTGCGGCGACGACTATCCACCTAGGGGTCGAAGTGCACAACGAAGGTCTCAGACATCTCTCCCCAGTTATCGTGGACGTCCACAGCGACAACGTTGCATCGAAACTCAACCGGAACGGTGAGGTCATCGAGATAGAGGGCAATCGCTCTCATGTATTCGGTTCCGTTCTCGTCTGCCATCGTCTGCAGAGTGAAGTACCAGGTGTAGTCGGTTGTGTCGTTGACATAGACCGTATAGGATACTTCGTCGCCATTCGGATCTGTTGCCGGCCACCACTCCACGTATAGGACTTCTCGATCGAGGTAGTATGACCTCCCGATGTAGACGTTCCTGACCTGTACCTTCTCCGGCGCAAAGAGGCTTCGATCGTATGTGATGCTGACCCCGTCCGACTTCTCGCCTTCGTTTCCTGCACCGTCCACGGCTGACACCTGAACCGTATAGGCGGTCCCATCTCTGAGAGGGGTCTTGAAGAAGCCCTCAAGTCCGAGCGTTGAGTCCTCGGCGAGAACAGTTGTGTTGTAGTATATCTCGCCTGTTGCATCGTCCCACCGATAGCCGAACCACGTGGGTATCACAAACTCCAGCGTCCCGTTGATGTATATGCGATACCAGTCAACGCCGAAATCATCCGACACAGCGCTCCAGTTGGCATAGACATCGCCATCTTCGTTAATCCCAAAGGAGTTGATGACCACCTTGGACGGAGGCGAATCGTCCGTATATGATGGTTGCCGGCCAGAATCCTCGTCTGAAAGGATGACCAAGATGGACATTCCGATCGCCGACCCACTCAATATGATGCTGACCATGCACAAGACCACAAGCGCCTTGTCCAGAGACCTCAATCGCTCACCTCTACGTCTTACATTGGACTGCCAATATATAGTGATTGCCGGAAAATTCGACGTGCGGCGACGACTATCCACCGTGTCCGTCGTATCGTATCAGGAGAGAGTAGCTTGGAAAGGGAATCTCCCCGTAGGTGAACGGCTGGAACCTTCCGCCGCCTTCGATGATCCCCTGGACCATCGGGGCCTGCGGGCCGCTGGCAGGTAGGCGAAATACTGGAACTTCTTGGCCACCCTGTTGTCTATGTCGCTGATGTTGTGGGTCGTTACGCAGACGGAGATTAGGCACCTTCCGATAGTCTTCTCATTCGATTCCGAGCTCAATCATCTTCTTGACCAGAAGTCTCTGAACATCTTCATCTTGGAGTATCGTTGAGAGCTTTCCATCCAGGCTCTCCATTTCGTCCTGCAGTGCTGCCGCAGTCTGAATATCGAGTATGGCCCCACACCTCGTGCAAAACCTACCTGTGGCTTCCGACAGACCGCAGAATCCCATTACCTCTGCTGGAGGGGCTGATGACAGAAGAGTCCGATTGGCGTGTCAAAATCAACGTTCCGAACCCAAATAGGTTCGAATACGGCTGAGCCCATAGTATCCCTGATTCACTCTCTTTGGAGGTGAAAGGCGTTCCGAACCCAAATGGGTACGAATACGGCTGAAGTGGAACTACGATATAGTGAGTCATGGCCAGATACTAGTGCAAGTGTTGGCAATGACACGCACAACATAATGTCACTCGGTGTCCAAGTGCACTCATGAAGCAACTGACACACGACGGGGGGTCGGTGTCAGTAGGGACATATAGTCATTGTCCAGCATGGAGTCGATGAGGTGTATGCATGATGAGTTGGATGAAGAAAGTGAGCAGTATTGGGCTTGTTGTAGTGCTGATGGCTACACTACTGATGAGTTTCCCGTTTGTCAGCGCGAAACCACCAGGCGCCTGTGAGCCGTGGCCTGAGTGCAAGGATGGCGGCGGGGATGAGGGGCCGCCTGCCAATCCGGCCATCGCGTACCAAGGACGCCATAGGGGGTGGAATGTATTAATGGTAATGAACGCTGACGGTTCGCATAAGACTCCGATACACACACAGGCCGATGGAATTCCTTCTTGGTCACCTGATGGGAAAAGCATTGCGTTCCAATCCTTTTCTGGGCTTTGGGCGATTAATGTCACCGTGGTTGAAGGTAAACCACAGGGAAGTAACCTTACGGAACTCTTGCACGAGGCCGGGTATTGGTGCACTCCCGCGTGGTCGCCAGCGGGCGACGAGATAGCGTTCGCGGAAGGGCCTATCGAAAGCCCACCCTCCGGACCCATCTCGATCTCGATTATTCCCGCCACCGGTGGCACACCTGAGGTGCTGTATTCGGCACCATCAGGGCACAAAGTCCGCTATCCAGCTTGGAGCGGGGACGCCACACGGATCGCGTTTGTTGAGGAGGACCCATCGGCAGGCTCACTAAGGACGAATACCATTAAGATGCTGACCCAAGATGAGAATGGATATTGGGACGTCACTGTCGTCTATGAGGGCGAACCGGGTCTCAGGATTCGATATCTTGACTGGGCGCGCACCAAGGATGTTCTTGCTTACAGCACAACACTCTACATGAGCCCCGGGGAAAATGTGTATACGCTGGATCTCTCCCAGGGCAGTTCGCCAATCCTCGTAACAGAGGGTAGGTCGCCTTCTTGGTCGCCCGACGATGCCAAACTGGTATTTGATGTAAAGGGCGATGTAATGACAATCGACCTCACGTCCGGAGAGACCCAGACGCTTGCAAAGAGAGGGATATATCTCGACTGGCGCAGGTAGGTCCGTACCATCGAGAAACTAGCTGTACGACCGTGAACTATACGCCTGCCAGAAGACACGCAGGCTCGTTTCATAACAGCCACAGCATGTCTTCCCAATATTCTTTTTCTTGGCTAGAACCACACACCAACCCTCAACGATATTCGCAATTGGTCACTTTCCGCATTCGAAAAGCCCGATTTGTTGCAGGCGAAGACCAAGGGGACGTTCTCCACGACCTTGCAGAGCAACGGGATCCATTACCTCTCCAAGCTGGCGAGGGTTTCATCTCTCGTAAGGTCCGCTACCAGGAGGGCGCCGTGGACGCCCACGAAGGTCCTGGAATGCAAAGTGTGGTATCCCTCCCTGCCGATAAGGTCCCGTGTCATAAGAATAAGGTCAACCGTCGTGCCAGACTTGGAAATCTTGAGCTTTTTCATAGTGACCTTGGTGCCGATGGTGGAGGTGTAGGAGTCTTATGACTGATCGAAGAATTATCTTCGAATGAGACAAGTCTTTCCCACCGGGATGTCGCCAAAATGGGGGACCTTCTTTTTCACGCTCAACTGTTCACCTTTCCTCACGCGGTCTTATGGGCTTCTCACCTAGAGTCTCAAGCGCCGCCTTCACATCATCCTTTCTCTTCTCCAACTTCAATTTGTCGAAAATACCCAGTGCCTTGTTCAGATGCTCTTTCGCTTGGTTAAGATCTCCCTTGGCTTTCCACATGAGCCCGAACTCTAGGTGGGACATAGCCTCCTCAAACTTCTGTCCCATCTCTTTGAAAATCCTGAGGCCCGCCTCGAAGTTTACGAGCGCCTCTTGCCACATCTTGCGTTCGCGGCAAATCATCCCTAGGATCTTCTTTGATGCTGCAATGTCCCGCTTCCGACCCGTCTCTGTGGACAAAGAAAGCGCCAAGTTGCAGAAGTCTAATGCTTTTTCCAAGTCCCTCGTGTGAATGTAGACTTCCGCGATAGCGGTGTATGCAGGAAGGCGTGCAGAAAGATCGCCGATCTTCTCCGCTATCTCCAAGCTATTCTCGAAATATTCGAGCGCCTTGTCGTAATCGCTTCTTCTAAAGTGAACTAGGCCGATGCCATCGAGGGACGATGCAAAACCCTGCTGGTCGCCGATCTTCTCCGATATCGCCAGGCTCCTCTCGTGGTACTCGAGGGCTCTATCGTATTCTCCTATCTTCAAATGCACATCGCCGATGTTGTCAAGGGATATCGCAATACCTTGCTGGCGGCCGATCTTCTCCGATATCGCCAGGCTCCTCTCGTGGTACTCGAGGGCTCTATCGTATTCTCCTCTATTATAATGCACACCGCCGATGTTGTTGAAAGAGGCTGCAATACCTCCCTGGTCGCCAATCCTCTTTCTTATCTCCAGACTCCTCTCGTGGTACTCGAGGGCTCTATCGTATTCTCCTCTATCATAATGCACATTGCCGATGTTGTTGAGAGAGGCTGCAATACCCCACTGGTCGCCGATTTTCTCCCTTATCTCCAGGCTCTTGTGGTAGTGTTCAAGTGATCTGTCATATTCTCCTTTATTGTAGTGCACAATACCGATGTTGTTGAGAGAGGCTGCAATACCTTGCTGGTCGCCAATCCTCTTTCTTATCTCCAGACTCCTCTCGTAGTACTCGAGGGCTCTGTCGTATTCTCCTATGTTCAAATGCACATTGCCGATGGTGTTGAGGGCAAGCGCTTCCTCCTTGCACTTCTCACCTTTTACCAGGTCTAATGCCCTAGTGCAGATTCTTATGGATTTGTCGTATTCTCCCTCTTCCTTGTAAATATTCCCAATCTTTGCCGTAATCTCTGCTCTCTTCTTTCCTTTGGCTAATTCCAAAGCACTATTATACGATTCTATGCTCCTACCATAGTTTCCAATCAATTCGTATATGCGTCCCAGACCTTCGAATGTTCTCATTCTGTCGGGCGTGTCCTCCTCGAATTCCAAGGCTTCTTGGTAGAACCGGATTGCCTCGTCGTTAGCGTACTTCCCACGAGCTAATCCTGCCACCTTACGGAGCCTCTGCGCCGCCCGAGGATCCCTTGCACGGTAGTAGTGTTCTGCGACATCCTCCGCCGGGCCGCCGGTCAGTTCCAACCACTCTGCTGCTTGTCGATGGTAGGTCCGTCGGATTTCATGCGGCACTTCCTGATAAAGTGTCTCCTGTACAGTTGGATGATCGAACGCGAAGTCGTCGCCCATTGGCCGCAGGAGACCATGAACTTCCATAATCGCCTTCAGCCCATTGAGCACATTCCCCTCTTCTTCCCCAGTCACCTTAGCTACAAGGGCCGCGGTAAACCGAGTACCGCATGTCGCCGCTGCATCAAGCAGGCGACGCTCCTCTTTCGGGAGCCGGTTCAGACGTGCTTGAATCACTTCGCGGACCATTTCGGGCAAACCCAACTGCTCCAAAGGTCGGACGAGACGCTTGAAAGCTCCTCGCGTCTGAATCGCATCATCCTCCTCGAGCCCGCGGAACACCTCTCGGATGAATAGCGGGTACCCCTGTGTTTCCTGCCAGAGATTGTCGAGAAAGGTTTCAGGCAAATCATGGGGTCCAAGGAAGGACTCTGCGAGGAAGGGCATGTCTTTCTTGGAGAGCCCTTCCAGGTTCATTACAGACAACAAATCCTCCTCCTCCACTTCTCGCAACATGTCCTTCAGATGGGGTCGCAAACCCTCTGCCTCTACGCGACAGGTGCCAAGGGGAAAGACGCCCTCCTTCCTTGTGTTCCTGATGACATAATGAAGCAGTGCGAGGGTTGATGGATCGGCCCACTGCAGGTCATCGACTACGACGCAGATGGGTTGGACATCAGCCTTCCGAGCAAGGCCAAGAGTGATATTCTCGAAGAGCCGTGATTGGCGCAACTTGGGATTCTCCTTTGCATAGTCGATGCCCTCGTACTTCTCCGAATCTAGGAGTTGTTGCATTGAGGCTTCCGTGGCTGTTTGGAAATCCTGCCCAAAACCGGATTCTCCAGAGGTCGATTGGATTGCATCCGCTAACTCTCTCAGGTCCGAGAGAAAGATTTCATCTTCCCGGCCATCGAGTATCGCCCCCAAGTGAAAATCCTGCTTGCTGTGGACAACGAATTTACGGGACCCTTCGCCCAGTACAGATAGTTCTCCCTCCTCGACGACACCTTCGGAGTTGCTCTCTGGACCTCGGACTAGCTCCACGAGGGTTGACACGGCATCCCCCAAGCGGTCCTCGCCTTTCCTCTCGATTCGTATGGCTACTTCGCCGCCCGCGGTGATCAGGTAGAGACCGAGAAGCGTGGGCGGTGGGGCTTCATCCAACAGATGAGCAAGGTCGAATCCCCGCAACACCTCAGTCCAGGCATGGAACGGGATGACGGACTCTGCGAGAGCTGTACCGAACCCTATGGAGAACCCCTGGCGCCCCGCTTCCGCAGCGGCTTCCTCGACCAGACGAGTCTTGCCACTTCCCGCCTCTCCTTTTATGCAGATGAATTGGCTCTCGCCCTTTGCCGCCTTCTCCCTCTCCGTCGCGATGCGGCTCATCTCCTTCTGGCGATTGACGAATGATGAACCCAGTGAAGTCATCCCTCTCACCCTCTCTGTAGGGTGAATTCAGATAGGAGAAGAAAAAGGTTTCCAATCATCTGAGGGGAATTGCACATAGGTGATGTTTCTAGGCAAGTCCGCCGGATGTCTTCCTGACGCTAGCCTTCAACTTCTCTATGTAGTCTTCACCCTTGAATCGCCATGTGAGATTCGAAGGGTCAAACATCTGCCAGTCGAAGCCGCAAAAAGCAGGCTTGGCCGTCTGTCGCGTGGCATGTAGGTCCACGAGTCCAAGCAAGAGGGGAGAGCTTCCGTTGTGGTAATCGCCCAGCAAGCGCAGGATGGTGGGCAGTTGATTGCCAGGGGGATTGCACCAGATGCGACACGGTCCACTCGAACCGACCCCGGGCATCAAGGCCGTCAAAACTGAGCGCTTTGATACCCTCAAGGCCAGATCCACCATCCGCTCAGGTGAATCAACATCGACCGTGAAACTGACCAACGTACTGTTTCGAAGCAGGCCTGGTGGCCAGAATACCACTGGTTGAAGGAAGATGTCGTCAAAATGCTCAAGGAGTTCACGCCATTGCTTATGAAGAAGCCTTAGTGCCATGCCCTCTTTTCTCAAACCCTTCTTCAGGGAGCCCTTTGCATATTTCAGAACGTGTGCCTCTCCCTTTGCGCGAATGGCCTGCCAAATGTGTCGTGAGGAGCAGTGTCTCCACAAGTGTTCAAGCACTATAGGCACGATGAGAGGTGAAGCCTCAATCAAATCCCCGGTTCGAACCTCATACTTCCTGCGGAGCTGTCGTCTGAGGAGGTCCGCGAAGTATTCATTGTCCACGTTCTCAGGGATTTCAACCATCCCATCCTCTGTGATGATCTCCTCGAAAGGCGAGAAGAGGAAATGAGTATTCCGGACGTTGAGCACATCTGCTGTTTGAACCAGATCGAGGTCCTTCGCGGTCGCCCAGTATTCGTGAAACAATTTCAACTCGGGGGCCGGAATCCAATAGTCTTGGCTGATGAAGGGCCGGCCGTCCAAACCGATCTCAACCCAATATGAATATCCCCACGGAACGTTTGCAAGGACCGCCGGGCTGCGCGCGCCTTGAATGCGAACATGAACGTTTGCAAGACCCAGCAGGTTCATCCGCGGGTATGGGAAGTATGCGAGGCCTACCTCCTCTTCAAGGAAGGAGAACCATCGGTACAGCGTCCTGACGCTGACCGGTCGGCCATCAAGGTGGAAAGCATCTGCGATCTCAGGTGGGGAAAGCCAGGCCTGTTTCCTCGAGAGGTATGTGAGTAACTTCAGGATGCGGGGAGCGAACAAGTGCACGGTTCTACTATTGGACCTCGAGTATTTATCTGGCAACTGACACATCCCCCAGCACAAATTGCCTAGACTACATAAAATGTCTCTCTTTGCGAGTTCCAGAATGTACAGGAAGCCCACGGAGGGCAAGACACTATTGCACTCAGGAAGGAAGTCCTTCAAAGCAGAACGGAATCGGGAACAAGTGCGCGTCAAAACGACGTTCCGAACCCAAACGGGTTTGAATACGGCTGAGCCCATCCTGCCTGGAAGTGTCGTTGCTTCTCGGGTGGATGTGCTGGATGCAGCTTGTTGCTTGGTACGGGAGATCTCCTTCTTATGACGGCTCAACGATAGCGTAAGCTATCGGACAATGGAGTGCGAGGAGATGCTCTCTCTCCTACGTGAACTCGTTCTTGGATATCGCTACCAGGATCAGGCCGATCAGACCGAAGATGAAGTATCCCGAGAGCAGCGAGAATATGCCACCAACGATGGCAAGGCCGAAGTGCTTCCTCTGTATGGCGAAGATTCCGCCAAGGAGCCCAATAATGCCAAAAATCAGCCATACTATCCCGCATGTGGCGAGAATCCCTGCCATTTCGCCGCCAACCACCGGTATCTCCAGGAACATCGCGCCGCCCCAGATTAGAATAGCTCCGCTTATGATCCCAACTAGCGCACCAATCAATATCAAAATCCCACCGACCACGGGCTTCGCTGTGTGCTCCACAACTGGGCCCATTGGATACGGAGGGGGTCCCGCAGCTTCTTGCATCATATCCATCCCTGCGCCGAAATGGACTTCCAGTATTTTATTCTTTTCCTATTATTCTTTCGAGTGAATGAAAGTGAACCAAAACCACCCGGGTACTGTCGGAGACAGCCACACGTTCCAGACCATTCTGGCTGGAGCACCTAGACCTCTTTCAGGAAATAATCCCTGTCGGCGATCTCGTAGACGTTCGATCCCTTCTTCCAGGGTCGGAGCCTCTTCCTCTCTGCCAGCTTGGCAAGAGAAGTCGCAACGTTCTGGAGCTTCACATATTTCGACTTTATCGATTTCGGCCTCACGTACCTGAGATTCTCGTTCCTCTCCAGAGCTGTCTTTATTCTCATGGTGACGTACATGACATTGGCTTCCGACGGCTCCGGGTAGTCCTCATCACGAAGTCTGAACTTCCTATCCTTCCCGTCGAACTCGATGTGTCCCAGCTTCAGAAGCACGAAGGGATAGCCGCTCAGGTACTCCCCCCCTCTGAAGACGTCCTGGCGAGCCTCCTCCAAGATATCGGCCAGACCGTCGATGACGTCGATGGACTCGTTCGCTCGGTCGATTATGCGGTTCACGAAGATCACGAGCCGGCGTCTGTACTCCTTGCTGTACTTCCCGGTCCTCCTGAACGTCTTGCCCAACGTCATGATTCCGCTCCCGAGCCTCCTCGCTTCTGTGAATGCCTGCCTGAATAAATACGTTCGTTTGATTCGGGAGCTCGTTCGTGTGTGACTCCGACAGTGACTTGGGGATCGGGACCAAAACTGGCATCTACCACGCATCCATTGGAGTTGGAGGAACGCACGAGAAATCGAGGGAGGAAGCGCATGGTGAGCGGACGTGAATCGGACAGAGAGATGCTATCTGGAATGCCCAAGGAAGACCTCATGGAACTCCTTTTCCTCCATCTGAGGAACCTCTTCGCCGTGGACGGTCTCTATTTCCTCGGGATAGAAGATCGGTTTGGAACCCAGACCGCCACGGAGGTCGACGCCGAGGTCTGGAGGGGGATGGGGAGGATAGAGGCGAGGAGACTGCGGAAGAGGTTCAACATCCACGGTGACGACATCGAGGCTCTCATGCATGCCATGAAGCTCTCCAGCTGGGCGTTGGACATCGAGGACAAGGAGATTGAGGTCCACGGTGACCGAGCAGTGATTCGGAACAGGAACTGCCGTGTCCAGACGACCCGCGCGAGGAAGGGCCTGGACGAATTCCCGTGCAAGGAGGTCCGCATGGGCTTCATGGAATCATTCACGAAGGAGCTCAATCCCGATGCTGAAGTCAGATGCAACGTCTGCCCTCCTGACAAGCGTCCCGACGATTTGTGGTGCGAATGGGAAATCGTGCTCAGAAAGCGTTAACGGTCGTGCAGAGAGTCACTCGTGTTCGGAATCGATGGACCATCCCTTGGAGGTCGGTTGAGGAGCTGTGCGCGAGGTGTCTGATTGGTGATGGATTGCTCCGAGTCGGAATAGAAAAGAGGGGCGGCTAAGGACGATTCGAACCTCTGGCTCCGGGCTGGCACATTCTGCAGATACCGCAGAGCATCCTCTCCCTTTCATCATTCCCTACGCCTTCGACGAGCTTGGCGGCCATTTCGGCTATCTCATCATCGATGTTCGGGTAATCCT
>JAGMAI010000088.1 GCA_023130895.1 Thermoplasmata archaeon | reverse complement strand
GGAGATACTTCAGTGCTTCATCGAGTTCAGGGAGGAGATAGTCAGAAAGCGCACGGAGTTCGATCTGAACAAGGCGATGGAGAGGAAGCATATCGTCGAGGGTCTGATCACGGCCATTGACAACCTGGACGATGTCATACACCTCATAAGGAAATCGAGAAACGCGGAGGAGGCGAGGAACGGCCTCATCGAGAAATTCGAATTGACGGAGATCCAGGCCAAGGCCATCCTGGAGATGAGGCTCCAGAAGCTGACGGGACTGGAAATAGAGAACCTCCGCAAGGAGATGGAACAGCTCAAGAAGACCATAGAGGAGCTGGAGAGCATCCTGGCGTCGGAGGAGAGGATCCTCGAGATAATCAAGGACGAGGTTCTGGAGCTAAAGGAGAAGTACGGGGACGAGAGGAGGACCGAAATAGACACGCACCCGCAGGACCTCGAGATCGAGGACCTGATACCGGTCGAGGATGTCGTCGTGACCATCACCAACACGGGTTACATCAAGCAGCTCCCGCTCGACACATACAGGAAGCAGAGGAGAGGAGGCGTCGGCCTCATCGGCATGGAGACGAAGGAGGAGGACTACGTCGTCGACATGTTCGTCACCTCCACGCACAATGACATTCTATTCTTCACAACCAAAGGACGAGTCCACTGGCTGAGGGCCTGGAGACTGCCCAGGGGAGGGAGGCACGCGAAGGGGAAGCCCATCGTGAACCTGCTCCCGAGACTGGAAAAAGGAGAGAGCATCAGCGCAATGATCCCGATCAAGGAGTACGACGAATCCCACTATCTCGTTTTTGCGACCCGCAAAGGGAAGATAAAGAAGACCGCTCTGACAGCCTACAGGCACCAGAGGGTCACGGGGATATGGGCGATAAAGCTCCGGGAGGGCGACAGCCTCGTGGGTGTGAACCTGTCCGACGGAAGCAAGGAGATCGTGCTCGCCACGAGGCAGGGCAAGGCGGCCAGATTCTCGGAGAAGGGCTTCCGCGCGACCGGTAGATACACGATGGGAGTCAAGGGCGTCCGCCTTAGAGGGAACGACAGGGTGGCGAGCCTCGCCGTGGTTGACGAGGACTCCGTGCTGCTCACCATCACCGAGAACGGATACGGGAAGCGATCTCTGGTGTCCTCATATCGAAGAACGAAGAGAGGCGCGATGGGAGTGATAACGATAGTCACGAGCAAGAGGAACGGGCTCGTTGTCTGCGCCAAGAGGGTCGAGGAGGACGACGAACTGATAATCACGAGCGTCAAGGGGATGACCATAAGGATCCCGGTCGCCGGGATACGGGTGATGGGAAGGGCGACCATGGGAGTCAAGATGATGAGGATGAAAGGGAAGGACAGGGTGGAGGCGGTGGCAAGGCTGGTCACCGAGGAGCTGGCCGAGGTGGAGGAGCCCGAGACCGAGGAACCCGAGTCAGTCGAGGGAGTCGAAATCGACTTCGACGCCCAGACCCGGCCTTCCGGAGACGATGAGAAGGCCTGATTCGAACCCGAGCGCGTCCTTGGCGAAGTCATTCGGGAACGTGAAATGGGAGTCCAGGTCCAGGAACTCGATCGTGCTTCCCGAGAGAGCGAAGTGAAGACCCGCCGCTATCGAAAGAGCGGACTCGGAGTAGCAGCCGACAAGCGTGCCGCCGTTGAAGGCGGCGCAGATGGACTCGATCACCAGGGACTCCGTTATGCCCCCGCACTTGAGAAGCTTGATGTTCAGCAGACGAGCGGTTCTGCCCGCAAGGATGGAGGCGGCCTCCTGGGAGGTCTTGAACGACTCGTCGACCATTATGGGGACCATGGACAGTTCGTCAAGCTTCATGAGAGACACGTGGTCGTGCTGGGCCACCGGCTGTTCCAGATATGCAAGACCCAGATCCTTCGTCCTCTTGACGAACTCGACGGCCGTTTCGTACGAGTAGCCCTGATTGGCGTCGGCGGAGAGGGTGATGTCTCCCGGCACCTCTTCCCTGACCGCCAGGAGCCTGGCGATGTCCTCGTCAATGTCCAGACCGACCTTCATCTTGATTGCCTTGAAGCCGCGAGAAACTATACGCTTGGCCGTCTCCAGGGTCTTGTCGAAGTCCATTATCCCCAAGGACATGTCCGTCATCATTCTGTCCCGGCTCCCGCCAAGGATGTCGTACAGCGGCCTCCCAGATGCCTTCCCGACCAGATCCCAGAGCGCCATGTCTAGGCATGCTCTCGCGCATTTGCTTTCCGGGTGCGAAGAGGCCATCTTCTCGTTGAGCTTCTGGATCTGAGTCGGGTCTTCTCCCATCAGCTTCCCGCTCAGGGTCTGCAGGTCCTTGCGAATGCTGTCGGGCGTCTCGCCTGTGACGCTGGAAGGGCAGCAGCTTCCCAATCCGCAGAAGTCCTCGGTCTCGATCCTGGCGACGAAGTTGAGAGCCGATTTGGATGTGCCCGTGGCGATGACGAACTCTTCCTCCCGCTCAAGGAGGACTTCCCTGAAGTCGATTCCTCTAATCCGCATTCTTCCCCCTCGCCGAGTCCAGCGGATAGCTGTCGCACAGGCCCGCAAGTTCGCAACCGTAGCAGAATGGAGATATCGGCCTGCAGACGTCCTGACCGAACCTCACGAAGAGCTCGTTCAACCTGACCCAGTACCTCTCGGGAACGACGTTCGAGAGAGATTCCTCCGTCTGGTCGGGATTCTTCGTTCGCACGAGGCCCAGCCTGTTCGAGATCCGGTGCACGTGCGTGTCCACCGGGATGGCGGGCTTTCCGAACGCGTAGACGAG
>JAGMAI010000087.1 GCA_023130895.1 Thermoplasmata archaeon | reverse complement strand
CCTTCGTGCTCGCTCACGAGAAGAGAGGCGACCCGCTTGATGTTCCCCGCCTTCATCCTGTAGAAACCTGCCAGCTTGATGAGGCTCTCGATCTCGTGGATGTCAGCGCCAGCCAAGGACTCCGGTGTCGGGAAGACCTCGAAGAGGTTCGTGGCGGCCCGGTTCGTGTTCTCATCCTTCGTCCTGTGCGAGAGGATCGTGGATATCAGCACGCGGTAGGGGTCCCTCATCTGACGGCTTATCGCCGTCCCTTTCCCCTTGCCTGGAAACGCTCCGACATGATATCGGCGGGAAAGGAGTCCCATCATCTCATCGATCCTCCCACCAGCCTTTGATTTCGTCATGAGGCGATGACAGCTATCCAAGCCAGAATGATAAAAGTATGCTTGAACAACAAGGTATAAATGGAGGCAGAATAATCGCAACACGTGCACCCATCTGAAGCTATCCTGAGCATCAAGAGCGACAAGCTCGAAGGCGAGACCATCGTGATAGGGATAACCGGAAGCATTGCCGCCGTCGAGTCCGTCAAGCTCATTCGCGAGCTGATCCGGCACGGTGCCGATATCGTGCCCGTGATGTCCAAGGAAGCGGAGAGGATAGTGCATCCAAACTCCATCGAGTTCGCGAGCGGGAAGAAGCCCATCATCGAGCTGGACGGCAGTGTCCCCTACGTTGGGCTCTGCGGGGCCAGTGGCACGGCCAGTGCATTGCTGGTTGCACCCGCGACGGCGAACACCATATCGAAGATCGCCTGCGGGATCGCGGACACGCCCATCACGACGTTCGCCTGCGCAGCGCTCGGATCAGAGATCCCTGTTCTCATCGCACCATCGATGCACGAGTCCATGTACCGGCAGGAGATACTGAAGGAGAACATGAAGAGGCTAGCGAAGTTGGGCATCGTCTTCATCGGTCCGAACGTGGTAGAGAACAAGGCAAAGATGGCGGGGATCGAGGAGGTCGTCTCCGCACTGATCAGGGCTTTGTCCGAGCCTGACCTGAAGGGGAAGAAGGTCGTCGTGATCGCCGGTTCCACGGAAGAGGAGATCGACGACGTCAGGGTAATCACGAACCGAAGCTCGGGCCGCATGGGCGTGGAGCTTGCGAAGGACGCCTACGAGCGTGGTGCAACGGTCGAGCTATGGATGGGCAAGGCCGAGGTCGGTCCACCGCCCTTCGTCAAGGTCAGGAGGTTCACTTCTGTCTCGGACCTCTCGAAGTTGGTCAAGAACATCCGGTGCCACTACTGCGCCGTTCCGGCGGCGATATCCGATTTCCGCCCGAAGAAGGTCAAGGGCAAGATAAGCTCGAAGGAGAAGTCGCTGACGATCGAGATGACACGGACACCAAAGATAATCGATGCCATCAGGAGGAAGAGCAAGCGGACGAAGATCATCGGCTTCAAGCTGGAATCCGGGCTCTCCGAGTCCGAGATGAAGGAGAGGGCGCTCGAGAAACTGAAGAGCGCGAAGCTGGACATGATCGTCGCGAACGACGTCAAGACGATAGGCCGCGAGCCCGCCAAGGTCGTTCTCCTGGACAAGTCCGGAGCCTCGAAGAGCGCATCCGGCACGAAGGCAACACTGGCACACCAGATATGGAGCGCTGCCTTACATGGCCTATGATGCCGTCGCCTTCTGTCCCGGGCACATCACGGGCATTTTCGAGGTCTGTCCTGACGAGGACCCTCACAAGATGGGTTCCAGAGGGGTGGGGATGTGCATCTCCCTCGGAGTTCACACGGGCGTGGTCGTCACCAAGTCGGACGCGACCTCGGTCGACGTGAGGATAGGCGGTCAGCCATCCGAGGCGCCCGTGACGAGGAGGGCGATCGAGAACCTCCGCATCGAGCGGGATGTGCACATCGACGTCAACAGCGAGGTTCAGCTGCCCGTGTCCCAGGGATTTGGGATGAGCGGGGCGGGAGCGTTGAGTTCCGTGATCGCGGTCAACGAGGCCCTGGGCTTGGGTCTGCCCCGGGACGAGGTCGTGCGAGCGGCCCACAAGGCTGAGGTCGAGTGCATGACGGGGCTCGGCGACGTTCTTCCCCAGTCCATTGGGGGGCTGGTCGTGAGGACGGAGCCTGGGGCTGCACCGCACGGAGAGTTTCAGAGGTTCGAGAGGGAAAGCGACGTCGTCCTTTGCGTCGTGGGTTCTCCGCTCTCCACAAGGGATGTCCTGACGGATGAGGCGATCGTGGCCAGGATAAGTAAGATCGGGCGGCAGTATGTCAACACGTTTCTGAACGAGGCGTCCTTGGACAACTTCCTTCACCTCTCCCTCGAGTTCGCCAGGGAATCGGAGCTCATCCCGGAGGCGGTGGAAGAGGCTGTCGAGAACTGCAAGGAGTTCGGAACGGCGAGCATGTCGATGCTCGGGAACTCGGTCTTCGCCGTGGGCGAGGCGGAGAACTTGAGATACAGACTTCTTGATTTCGGCAAGACCTTCGTGTGCCCCATCGACAACGAGGGTGCGCGCCTCGTCTCCCCTACTCCAGGAGAGTGAAGAGCCTGTTGTCCCCTCCCGTCTCGAAGAGACCCAGCCTGGCACCTGCGTCCAGCCAGCCGTGCGCGTAGTTGATGCATCCGTAGGCGTTCACTAGGTCCCCTTTCTCGTAGAAGTGGATAGCGTCCTTGAAATAGGATGTGCTCATCAAGAGGAAATCCTCGGCGACCTTTCGAAGGTGCGATTTCTCGGGCGCCGCGACTATCACCTTGTCGAGAGCCTCACGCGTGATCTCAATGTCCTTTTCCACGAGGTCTGATCCTATCTCCAAGATGGACACCGATGACCCCATCCACAGGACCGTATTAATCCTTTTAGCCCTCGATCACTTTGATGGACTGCCCGCCGTGCTCGGACTCCCTCGGCCTTACCTCGACGAAGAGCGGGGACGTTATGTTCCCTCCCACGACCAGAGCAACGCCAATCGGGAGCCTTTGGATTTCATCGGTCATCCCCGAGGTCAGGCCTTCGACGGAGGCAACGACGGCTTTCAGATCGTTCGGGTTGGTCAGCTTCAGGATGATCTGTGTGTTGCACTGGCTCAGGACGTTCTTGTCGATCTTCGCGGCCCTCTGCGACAGAACGAGCAGCCCGAGACCGAACTTCCTCCCCTCGGAGGCGATCGTTCGTAGAATCTTAGAGGAAGCCGCCGTACCCTGCTGCGGGCAGAAATTGTGTGCCTCCTCCATGACGAGCATGAGCGGCGGGATCTTGTCGAGCTTTCTGAGCTCGAAGAGCGCTGTCGCAAGCCGGTTGACTATGAGCTCCTGGATGTCGGGAGCCGCACCCTTCAGGTTCATGATCGATGTACCGCCCTTGGATATCAGATCATCGATCTTCGTGCCCTCCCTGGCGAATATCTCGACCTCCTTCAGATACTCAAGCTCGTTGATCAGGCTCGAGTTCGACGGATCATCCTCGCTATCCAGGATGGCAATGATGTCCGCGAGGTCGTAGTCCTTGCCCCCGCTCTTGAGGATGTCGAGGGCTCTCCTCAACGACAATAGGTTGGCGCGGACGCTCTTCAGATTCGTGAGGCCGATGATCTCCCTGGCGTCGAGGTTCTTCAGCGTGAACCTGAGCGGTCTCGCATCAGGGTTGACCTTCGTGTCGGGAGAGTATTCCATTATCTTGCCGCGATAGCTCTTCGGGGACACGTCGAATCTCTTCATCGAATCCGAGTGCTCGGCGGGCGTCTTCATGGACGTGTACTCACCGTGGGGATCGATTATCACTGTCGTCACGTCGTGCTTCATGAACTCCTCGATCAGAACCCCCGCGGCGTAGCTCTTCCCCCCGCCAGTCTTTGCCAGTATGCTGACGTGCCTCTGCACGAGAGAGTTGATGTCGACAAGGATCGGGACGTTGTGGCCGCTGAGCATGCCGAGGTATGCGCCTTTCCTCTCGTCCTTGTTGAGCCCGATGATCTCGCATATCAGGTCCTCGGTGGCCCGGTAAACGGCCTCGCCTGCACGGAAGGGTGTGTGGGGGACCTGCAGTAGATCCCTGTCGTCCCGGAAGCCGATGATGGAGACCACCGCGATGACCTTTTCCTCTATCTCGATGTCGTGGCCCTTGGACATCTGCTGGGCCCTCTCGATGGAGAGATCCGTCTTCCTTTGAATGTCATCCACTTGACCCAGCACGTACCCGCATATCTCGTGGTGGATCTGAACGTATTCGTTCTTTGCGAGGTGCCCCGTCACCGTGCACCGCAGAGAAAGGCTCCCAACGTCGCCGTAGACGATTCCTACAGCCTCGGCGGGAGTATCCGCGTGGGATATGGATTCTGCAACCTGATCAAAGGACGGTACCATCGGTGCACCCCATTGAGTCTTAATGGGGTCAGCGAATTAAAAGCTTTTGGAGAGAGCGAATCGTGAATATCACATATGATTCCGGTGGAGCAGTCTTATTATATCTCGAAAGTTCCTTTTTATATCGATGCTCCTAGGCTCAGCGAGAGCTAAAAGAAAGGCGCTCTTCGGAAAGGCCTTCCTCATCGAGCTTCAGCGGGGCAACTACGCGAATGCCACGCTATTCGCCAAGGCGTTTCTGAAAGAGAATGATACAGCAAACGGCAACGGAGCGTACGGGTTCGCATAGACTAGAACTCGGATTCCAGGATTTTGACGACGTCCTCTTTGACACCGTCCAATGTCTGAGATGCGTTGACTACTCGGAACCTCTCATCGGATTCTGACAGGCTCTTGTACACCCTGTCGACTTCGATCAGGAAGTCGAGCTTCTCGAACTTGGTCATCTTCGAGCGGTTCGAAATCCTCTGCATTGCGATCTCGGGGTCGACCTTCAGGAGGAACGTGATGTCGGGAACGAGCACGTATGGTGCGCTCGCGTTCTTCAGCCACTCCACTGCGTCCTCCATCCCTTCAGCCTGAAGTGAGGCTCCCTGGTACGCGAGCGTAGAGTCGATGTATCGGTCTGAGACGACGATCTTTCCCTCCGAGATCCACTCCTCGATCTGGAGCGTGTGCTGGGCCCTGTCGGCCATGAACAGCAAGGCCTCCGTGAAGGCGTGAACACCTTCAGAGAAGCCCCTTTTGACGGACTCACCGATCCACGTCGTGGTGGGCTCAACGGTAAGGATCACTTCGAACCCTTCGGACCGCAACCACTCGGAGATGAACTTGGAGATTGTCGTCTTGCCGCAACCATCGATTCCCTCAGCAGTGATGAAATTGCAACGCTTTCTCTCCCCGACTCCCTCAATCGAACTCAACAGACCGTGAAGAATATGCGAGTTTATAAGGGTAATCGAAACGACAACTGTAAGGGTCCTGAAAAGGCGTTCACAAACGTTTTAATATCCTCCTCTTATTCCTCTCCCTGCAGGTTTTGTTGAGAGGGGGAAAGGCAATGAAGCTGCGTCCAGACACTAGGGAATTTCCCAACGACACTGATAGAGACGGCTCTTGCAGAAAATGCGGTTGCCGGTTGATACTTCTTCCGAGGGACAGGAGGCACGGGTACTGTTTCGAGTGCTATGATCCGTTTCTGACCGAGGAGTCCGGCTCCGAAGCGGCCTAGGAGTACTTCCGCTTCAGTTCCTTCTCCTTTTCTTTTCTCTTCGCCTTCCACTCTTCGACATCCTTCGATATCCACGACTCGGGCCTGCCCTCCGCCTTCATGCCCTCGACAGGAGGCCCGTGAATCTTGTCCCAGAATTCAAGCTCTTTCTGGACCTTCTGCTTCGAATCCTTGGTGGGCCCCCCTCTCCTCGCGGGCGCACCTTCCAAGCTCTTGATCCAATCGGCGAGTTCGGAGAGGAAATCCGACTTCCGCTTCCCCTCCCAGATGAGCCGGGACTTCAGCGTGACGCCCCTTTCTTCGTCCCTGTCGAAATAAGCCGTGACCTTCTCGTCCCTTCCGATCCATTCGAAATTCCCCAGCGAGCCCTTCCACCGCAGACCGTGCTTCCTCAGTATCCTCTTGAAACCATCCTTGTTGCGCGAATAGGTGCTTCCTTCGAGCTCGAACTCCTTCTTCATCTCTCCTTCCCTAAACGCAGGTAGCAAAAAGAAACTATCTATGGTCCTTTGCTCGGATGCCGTACCTGACGAGGCTGAAGGCCGCGACCGCGAATATGATGGCGAGAGAGAAGCCGTACAGAACCGCCGTCGGGTCTTCGTATATCAACTCGAAGGAAGCGAGATAGTTGAACACGCCGTGCATGAAGACGGCCAGGAGATAATACGGAAGGACGGCGGCCCCTCTGAACAGCAGGCTCCGTCCCACACCATATCCCATGACGGCCGACGCGCTCGCGTGCAGCAGAGAGGAGGATATGGACCTCACGAGTATCAGGATGATCGACGCTCGGAAATCCGCGATCATGAGGTAAGCCGCGAGGCCATACAGCACGTTCTCCGTGGCAGCGAATCCGAGACCGCTTGCCGCTCCGTAGACCATTCCGTCCTCGGCTTCCGTTATCGATTCTCTGACAGTGTAGACCCCGACGCCCTTGGCGAATTCCTCAACCATGGGCGCAACGACGGAGAAGAGCAGAAGAATCCAAATGGTAGACTCGGGTCGAAGGAAGTCGTACTGCCGCTGTATCGTCTCCCCGAGAACGTAGACCACGAGCGTGCTCAGTATAATCGAGACTACCACGGCGATGATCGCTCCCCAGAGGAAGACCTTCGCAATCTGCCTCCAGGGCTCCACCTCGTACCTCTCAGAGCGTCTGACCCAGATGACGTAGATTATCGCAGGTACGAAGGATACGAGGATTAGAATCGCTATCTCAAGTTCAGGCGGAAGCGAATCCATTGAATGGCTCCGTTGATCCGAGCCCTCAGGTTTCCTGAGACCTCATCGCGATTACGTACTCAGATAGGGGCTTATGGGATACATGAGTCTTTTCCACTCGTTTTCCCTTCTTCCACTCGAATGTATGCACGGTCATCTTGAGCGGGTCCTGGAGTCCAGGTATGGAACGTATCTCCTTGAGCGTCATCGTGAATATGTCCTTCTTCTTCCTGAGTGCCCATTCCGTGGCATAGACGAACGCCCGCGTCTTGACAACCGTGTCCGGGTTGAGGGACATGCTGTTGATCCCCTCCTTCACCAGGAACGCCGCGATGGACGGCCAGTCCGAAGGGGCCTGTCCGCATATCCCAATCTTCTTCTTTTTCTTCCTCGCCGTCCGAACCACGCTGGAGAGCATCTTCTTGACGGCGTTGTGCCTCTCGTCGAAGAGATGTGAGACGAGCTCGCTGTCCCTGTCCAGACCCAGGGTCAGCTGGGTGAGGTCGTTGCTGCCGATCGAGAAGCCGTCGAATATCTCCGCGAACTCCTCCGCCAGGATGACGTTGCTGGGGATCTCGCACATGACGTAGACCCGGAAGCCGTCCTTGCCCTGCTTGAGCCCGTTCTCCTCCATCAGAGCGATGACCTTCCTTGCCTCCTCGGGCGTGCGGCAGAAGGGGACCATTGCCAGGACGTTCTTCACTCCCATCTCGCCTCTGACCTTGTGCAGTGCCTTGCACTCGAGAGCGAAGGCATCCTTGAACTCCGGTGAGTAGTAGCGGCTGGCACCGCGATATCCTATCATCGGATTCGATTCCTCGGGTTCGTAGTATCGACCGCCGATGAGATTCGCGTATTCGTTGGTCTTGAAGTCGGAGAGACGCACGATGACGTCGTGGGGATGGAAGCCCACTCCTATCCGTGCGATCCCGTAGGCGAGCTTGTCGATGAAGTACTGCGCCTTGTCCTTGTATCCCAGGGTGAGCCTGTCGATCGTTTCGAGAGTTTCCTCGTAATACTCCTTCCTGTCACGGATCTCCTTCTTCTTCTCGGCGTCCTTTCCGGCCTTCTGCATCTCCTTCTTGTGGCCATCCTTGACGAATCTCGAGAGCTTCTTGTAGTCCAGCAGCGCTTGCGGATGGATCTGGATGTGCGAGTTTATGATGAACTCCTCTCTTGCCAGCCCCACGCCGTTGTGCGGGAGCTGTCCCTGAGTGAACGCGAGCTCCGGGATGCCCGCATTGACCATGATCTGGGTCCGCGTCTTGGGCATCTTCTCGATCTCGAGGTGTCGGACATCGTAGTCCAGGAGGCCGTCGTAGACAAGCCCCCGTCCCTCTGAGCAGTCCGTTGTGACGTCAGAGCCCTGTTTGATGTTCTGGCTGCCGTCCTCGGTCCCGATTATGCATGGAATCCCCAGCTCTCTGGAGACTATCGCCGCGTGGCAGGTCCTGCCGCCCGTGTCAGTGACGATTGCCGCAGCCTTCTTCATGATCGGTTCCCAGTCGGGGTTCGTCGAGCTCGTGACCAGGACCTCTCCGCCCTTGAAGCGGCCGATCTCCTTCACTGAGCTTATGACGTTTGCCCTTCCCTGACCTATCATCTCGCCGACCGCCTCACCTTCGACGACGACCTTTCCCTTCTTCTTCAGCCTGTACGTCACCAGGACGCTTCCGGATTTCGCAGCATGGACGGTTTCTGGCCTTGCCTGGAGGATGAAGAGATTCCCCGTCCTGCCGTCCTTCGCCCACTCGATATCCATGGGCATTCTGTAATGCTTCTCGATCTCGATCGCCCAGGAGGCAAGCAGCTCCGCCTCTTCGTCAGAGATGACAAATCGGATCCTTTGTGAGGGGGGAACTGTCCTGTCAACGGTCCCGCCGCCCCGCGCGTAGACGAGCTTCTTATCCTTCAGCCCGAGCTTCTTGTCGATGACCTTTCCCGTCTCCTTGAACACGTAGAAACTGTCGGGATTGACCGTACCCTGGACGACGTACTCCCCCAGACCGTACGCTCCGTTGATGTAGACGACGTTCCTGAACCCGCTCTCGGTATCCAGAGTGAACAATACTCCTGCGGATGCCAGATCGGACCTTACCATGAGCTGGACAGCGGCGGAGAGGTAGCTGTCGAGATGGGAGAAGTCCCTGTCCACTCGGTAGGAAATCGCTCTGTCCGTGAAGAGCGAGGCGAAACACTCCTGAACGGCGCGCACGACGCTTTTGGATCCGCGCACGTTCAGATATGACTCCTGCTGACCCGCGAAAGAGGCGTCGACCGTGTCTTCGGCCGTCGCACTGCTCCGGACCGCGGTATCGACGTTCTTGACCCCTGACTCCTCGCAGAGCTTCTGATATGCATCCTCAATCTCTGAGACCAACTCAGGGGGCATCTTCGCGCGCAGGAAGGCATTCCTGATCTTCCTTCCCCTTTCTTGCAGGTTCTTGATGTCGTGCGTGTCGAGGTCGGAAAGCGTATCCTCTATGAACTTGTCCAGACCTGTCTTCTTGATCATCAGTTTATAGGCGTTTGTGGTCACAGCGAAACCGTCTGGAACGGGAACGGTCGGCAGGTTCACGAGCATCTCACCGAGAGAGGCCCCCTTCCCACCCGCCAAGTGAACGTCCTCCTTCCTGATCTCTCTGAACCACAGAATCATTCTCTCCTCACGTTTCATCTTCGAATCCTCCTTACTGGAGCAACCAACCACAGATTTCGAGCACCTATTTATCTCTTGCTGAAGAAGTTCTAATCAAAACCGAGTTCTGCTATCCTCAAGGAGGCGCGGCTTCCCTCCATGAAGCGGTAGACGGCTGCGTGCTTGCTTCCCTCCAAGAGCATCTCGACGGCCTTCTCCGCTACCCCGAGCTGAACGACGTCGCCGATCAATCCGACCGTGTTGCCGTATATGGAGACGTCGACACCAGTGAGCTCCTCGACGAGCCTTCTTGTCTTGCCCCCCGTTCCGATCAACCGCGCACGGACCTGCCTGACCCTCTTCGCGTTCTTGCCTGCGAAGTCCCTGACATCGAACATCCTGAGGAAGATCTCATCATCGAGCAGGCGAAATGCCCTTTCCTCGGAGAACCCCCTTCCGATGGCCTTGACGATGTCCTGGACCGTCAGCACTTTGGATGGGTCCTCGGCCTGCTTCTCGTCTATGGTGACCTCACCCTTCTCGGAGTCGATCACTACTTTGACTCCCGTGGCATCTTCCAGCTTCTTCTTGGTCTCACCGTTCTCCCCTATGAGCACGCCGATCCTCCTCATAGGTATCTTGACGTAGAGCATCATTCACCCCTCACTCGCTTGTTGACGTCCTCGACGTCTGTCTCCACTCCGAGCTTCACGAAGTACCTCGTGATGTTCGCAAGGTCCCTCTGCAGCCACTCCTCAGCCATCGCGTGTTCAAGAGGAACTCCCTGGCCCACGTCGATTATCACGGGCGTGTCATCATCCATCAGGATGTTGTACTCGCTCAGGTCGCCGTGCACGAGACCAACCTCGTGTATCTTCCTCAGGTTCTCCACGATATCGTCGAAGACCTCCTCCGGGGAGTTGACGAACACGTCCTTCAGAAGGGGTGCTGGCA
>JAGMAI010000086.1 GCA_023130895.1 Thermoplasmata archaeon | reverse complement strand
CAACAGGCCGGTCCTTGGCGAAACGGCCTCCGTGGAGATGCAGAGACCTGAAGGCACCAGGGACACCACCGGCGTATGCCACTTCACATCGCTTCCCACGACCATGGGAATAATCTCTAGTCTCCAGTGTCAGGAGGCCCTCAAGCTTCTGTTGAACTTCGGACATACGGCGCCCTACCTAATATATCACGGGCTTGAGGGCGTCCTGGAGAGGTATGACTGGGAGAGGGACCCTGACTGTCCAGTTTGCGGGGATATCACGGATGAAGAGTGACGTGACCATCCAGAGAGACGTCATAGCCATAGTCCTGAGCCACGCGCTCAAGGAGAGCAGGACGAGTGGAAGGGAAGTGATCGGATGGTTGCTGGGGTTCCTCTGGAACGGCGAGATATTCGTCTGTGACGCCGTCCCCTGCACCCGATACAGAAGGCAGACAAAGTTCAGCGCGGAGGCGGACCCCCTCGAGGAAGCGGAGCTCGCCAGCAAGTATCCGAGAGACGTCGGAATCGTGGGACTGTATCACTCGCATCCGTTTTCCTTGGGAAGGAACTCCTCACTGTTCAGGGATCTCTTCGACGTGGGCGATATCTTCCACAGTCACACCGATGACATCACGATGAAGAACAGAGCGGGGAAACGGAAGAACTACCTCTCCCTCGTGACGAACGGAATCGACTACGCATGCTTTGTCATGCGGAATCGCGTGGAGAGGGTATCTCCCAGAATCGTGGACAGCATTTCGTACTCCGACGCGATGGATGCCCACCAGACGGAAATCGACATCTCATTTGAGCGAGCGATGGAGAGGAAGGCCCTTCCCCGTTTGATGAGGGAGCTGGGTCGGGATCTCGCTGAACACATCGACTCGACGATCGATGTGAATCCCCTCAGGGTCAGGAACCTGCCGAAGAAGGGTGGGAGGTTGTCGTCTCCCGCTGTGGACTCTCGCGGCAAGGGAAACGTCTTCAGGGCGGCCGAGGAGGACGACAAGATAATGGTCGAGGTCCACATGAACCTCAGTCCCGTTGTGTACACTTCCAGTAAGAAGGAGTCCGAGATACTGGAAGCCCTGAGAAACGAGATGATCGACGACTCTGCCTATCTCATGTGGAAGCTTCTGTCCTCCCGGATGCTGGATAGGTTCAAAGAGAGCGTGGGGAGAATCGAGGTCGGGCTCGGGTCCTTCGAGATAGACGAGGACGGCCCTCTTCCTCTGAAGATCTACAGTGCGCCCGAGAGGAGCATCGCTAGGAAGAGATCATAGCTTCGCGCCGCACTTGCCGCAGAAGGCATCCTTGCTTGAGATCCTCTCCCCACAATCCGGACAGTTCTGCTTCTGTTTGGCGCCGCACTTGCCGCAGAAGTCGTCCGCATCTTCGACGTCAGCTCCGCACTCTGCGCACTTCAAGACGTCTGTGACGGGCTCGCCGACGCTCTTCTTGTAGCATTCCTCACACGTATACTCGGCCTTGTTCTCATACTCGATTAGAATGTAGGGCTCCTTCTCCTGTCCACAGACCATGCAGGTCTCATGTTGTCGAGGCTCAGAATACTCCCGGATCCTCAGCGGCTCTTCGAGAGGAGTCTCATCCTGCTCCTCCTCTTCCATGCAGTAATGATATTGCCATGGCAATAATAATCTTTCGGAGCAGTTCACAGAATCATTGGGCTTCCGTCACCGCGTCCTTGCCCTTCAGCAGAACGCCCTTGACGCGAGGCTTGGACCCCTTCGATGGGACCTCGATGTATGAGATGTATCCAGATCTCACGTTGAGGTGCACGAAGGAGATGTTCTCCTTCAGCTCTAGCAGTCTCTTCTTGCTTCTGCGCTTCATCCCAATCCCACTTGACCAAGAAATCGGTTTTGTCGGTATATAAGCCGTCGGGCACTAGAATCAAAGTTGATAATAGAACATCGCAGGAGCGGAGCCAGACTTGGCTCCAGATGCACTCGGAACGCCCGTCTTACAAGAAGCCGTTCCACAAAGTTGATATAAGCGAGCCAACAGAGATTATACTGATGGTTGTTACACGTGACAAGCTGAAGGTCGCTATCGAGAACGCTCTCGAGGTCAGTCCTGACGAGGCCCTGGAGATGGCTGACAGGGTGCTCAGGTACTTCGGCTACGAAAACGTCATTGTGGACAACGCAATCGATTCTGAGGACAGGAAGCTTTTCTACAGACTGCACGATGCCGCGCTTCTGAACTCGAACGTCGACTCAGAGATACTCTCCAGCGGGAAGTCGTGGAGGATTTTCTATTGGGAGATCGATGCCAGCGAAGTGGAGAGGAACCTGGAGAAGGAGAGGAAGACGAAGGAAGTCACGTACGAGGACCTTCCCGACGAGGCTTGGTGGTCAGTGAAGGCCGCGGAGGCCGAATAGACCGAGTGCTGTCGTATGCCAATCCTTGTTGAAAAAGCGGTCCGATTCTTGAACAGCCAGTACTAAGATTCTGCTAGTTCCAGCGGTGCATCTCACCCACAAAGATTTAAATAGAAACATAGTTTACATGCGTTAGCCTCGCCATCGGCAACCCAGTATTGGGTACGATAGCATATCGGAGGAAAACGGATATGAAGACCCGAAACTCGAGCATGACAGTCACTGCCATAGTCTTGCTGCTGATGCTAGGCACTATGGTCGTGACGCCAAGCCAGAACTTGAGAGCGCAGGAAGAACCAGTCGAGATTTATGGCTGGGTTTTTGACGACATGAATGGGAATGGGGTCTGGGATGAGGCTCCTCCGTCCTGGCTAGATTTCGTTCAGGTTGATCTTCATGACGTTTCGTCTCTTGATACGATCTCTGTTGAGACGTCCGGATCTGGTTACTTCAAGTTCGTGATATCACAGCCAAGTTACTACAAAGTGACGATCGACTCCTTCGGCGACACTGCTGTCGATGAGAGAGTGTTTTTCGGCACGGAGACTGCCATAGTGAGAGTCCACGAGGACAATGTTGATTTGGGACACATCGGTCTGGCGTCGAGAGATGTGAACTCGACGATTCGCGGTGCAATCACTGATGGCAAGAACGGACTTGCCGTCAACGGTGCTACGGTTACATTGAGAGACAGTGCTCACGATTTCGAGGTTTCACAAGTGACCGCTCCCATACACGAGTACGAGAACCGAAAGGACAAGTGGCTGATCTCACCAGAGATAATCCTCCCAGTGAGTAACAATCTGGATCTCAAATTCGCGCATTGGTATGACATGGAATCTGAGAGCGACGGAGGAAACGTACAGATATCCACCAACGGCGGACTGAGCTGGAGCGTCCTCACTCCGGAGGATGGCTACCCAAGCCAATCCGTGGTCGAGGGTCAGCGAGGGTACACTGGCACTTTCGGTTGGAAGGTGAGGACTGTGCCTCTTGACTCATATAGCGGCGATACAATCCAGATTGCCTTCAGGTTCACGAGTGACACAACGACGACCAAGGAAGGATGGTATGTAGACGACATCAAGATCTACGACGAGGGCGTCCCCTTCTGGGATGATGACGTGGAGAACAAGAATTACCGCGGATGGACGTTCAAACCCGCCAGCGACGAATGGCAGATTTCCGACTCCAAGTCCTATTCTCCATCGCACAGCTGGTACTGCGGCCTTGACATTGAGGGTTGGTACTCGATCGACACATACGACGGGGAATTCGAGGTTGAGGTCACCCATCCAGGCTACTCTCCGACATTCCAAGTCGTCCCTGTTTCACCGAACAACGTTATTGGCAACCTCAAGAACGCGAACATCGATTCCTCGTCTCAAAAGCTCTACCTCAATGGCGTTGAGATTTCGACAGGGGACTACTCGATAGATTACGCTACTGGCATTGTCGATTTCTCCCTCACTGTGGAGGACACAGACGAGATTACGGCTGATTACAACTACACTGTGTTGGTCGAGCATGAGGAGCTCGCTTTCGAGGCCCTTGGAGGGGAAGTCAATGCGACGCTGAACCACGGAAACATCGACATATCAAGCCTCAGTCTATATTTGAATGATCAGCCTTGGGATGAGATGGGCAACTACGTTCTTGAGAATACTAGCGGTCTTGTGTCATACATCGGGGGGCCACTCTCTCCAGGGGATGTACTCTGGGCGGAGTACACGTACAACGGTACCACTCAATCCGTTGCCTATGAGATGCTCACAAACACATCAAATCTCACCTGGCCGCCTGCCGGAAACCTGAGGATATGGATCAATGGTTCCGAGACGCTCTCCTTCGTGAACGATTCCAGCGGGAACGTGTGGCACACGCAGCCCGTGTACTACACCGACACCGTCAATGCCAGCTATGTCGCGCAGCGTACCGTCGTGGACGAGAACGTCCTTCTGGCTGGCGGCACGAGGGCAGACCTCCAGCTGTACTACTATACGCTCTTTGGGAATGCGAGAAAGGCCGATGGCGGGACTGGAATAACAGGCAGACCCATCCACGTGGCCCTTTACGATGTCAATACCAGCCGGGTTCACACAAACATAGTCTCAAGCGGTCCTGGATTCCACATTGGGGCCTATCCTGGAGAGTTCCACGCTGTGATACGGATCGACGGCTACCAAACCGTGACGATCCCTAACGTTATCCTTGATGTCTCAAATGTGACGGTCTCCGACCAGTACTTCGAGGTCTCGGAGGAAGAGCGAATCTACACGAACATAACCTTCCCTACCGATGACTGGAACCTCATCCATGTCTGGACAGAGTGGCATCTCACTGGTGGAAGCTACCTGGAAGGCATGGACTACTCCGAACTGCACAATATCCGCATGCAGATTGACCTTGCTCTCGGGGATGGGAATGGAAACCTCGATTCCAATGAGATTGACGCGTTCGGATCATGGCTGGAGGCGAAAGGTCCCAGGCATGTTGTCACGGACAAGTTCTTCCTGATAGACGACGGCGAACTGGTCTCGGATGACAATCTCTACGTGAATCACACGCTGACAATTGGATCCGTTGGGGTGACCCTACCGTTCTCGATAACCACCACAGCCGTCTACAACACGAGCGGGATCGAGTCGGGACTGGACGAGTACAAGCTGACACAGTACGTGGAATACGACACGAGCGTCATGGACCAGACGGAGAAGAATCGCACGTACAGCATCGACCTGCCAACGCAGGACGGCAAGAGATACGAGATGGTGGAGAACGAGACAGTCTCAGGAATAGACGTCGCAGGTTTCCTCACGGTCAGGATCGACCCGCCGCAGGGTTCAGGCGGACCTGTCTCGGTCGATATGACGGTTCGCCCCTCCGTGGGTGGAGTCGCCAAGATCGAGGTGATCGACCCGCTGGACCGCGTTTCATTCCCAGACGACAATCCATACCAGAACTACTCGGCGACCATCCCCGCAGAACTGAACATCACTTTCTCGGCTGCGAACTCGGTTGACAACAGCACTTCAACAGGACGCGTCTCGCCGCACGCGAACTTCACGTGGATATTCGACACCTCCGACCCGGGTCAGAGCACGAGGTACGGAATAGAGGCCATCTACAACTACACGACGGGTGGCGAGTACACGGTGGACCTGACCATATCCGAGTCAGGCCTGGATCCGGGTGGAAACGTCAGCTTCCGGGATGCAACGATATTCGTTGATGAGCTCGACCCGAGTGCCGTGATCTCAGTCAACATCACCTCTATCGACGGTGTCTGGGACAATGCCAATGGCGAGACGATTGACGTCAACGAAAGCATGGCGATCAAGTTCGACAGTGTGGAATCGACAGACCTCATGTATGGGTCAACCGAAGGGGAGGTCAAGGACTGGAAGTGGGACCTTGAGGGCGATGGAATCTGGGACAGGTTCGTCTCAAGTTTCACGTACTCCTACGGCAGTCCTGGCAACTACACGGTGAACCTCACCGTGGCTGATTCTGTCGGCCACTGGAGCTCTAACGCCACGGTCGACTTCATCGTGCACGATATCTCACCCCCATCGGCACGCATCATCCTACTGAACGACACTTACATTCCCACGACTTCCGCTATCGAGAACAAAACGTACTACTTCAATGCCAGCGAGTCAGCGGACAACCACGATGACCTCGACAACCTCACGTTCGGCTGGGACTTCGGGGACGGAACTGTAATCACCGCGCAGTTGGGGAACTACAACGTCTCGCACGTCTTCACGATAATCGACACATACAACGTCACTGTCAATGCAACGGACAGGGCAGGGAACGCTGGGAACAGCACCCTGACCGTCAAGGTCATCGCAGACGCGTCCTCGAGACCCGATCTGGAGGTCCTGTCAGCAACGTTCTACAGTGAACCCAAGAGCGTCGAGGAAGGTCAGAGCATAAAGCTGTCCGTCAACGTCACCAACAAGCAGAACCATGCGACCGCTGAGAGCATCCACGTGGACTTCTATCTAAAAGAAGGCGACAAGGAGACGAAGATCGGTGGCACAGTCAGATTCTACAATGAGTCTGGTCTGATTCCGACTGGTCAGGTCAAGATAGAAGCGGGAGAGACGATCCGGGCAGAGATATCCTGGACTCCCGAGGTCGTCGGAAAGCTAACGATTCTCATCAAGGTCTACGATGAGAATGAGCACAGCGAGCAGGTCGGACCGGACAATCGAATGACGGAGTTCGTGACGGTCAGTCAGGCACCCTGGAAGACCTATCTGGTCTACATCGTCCTCGTCATAGTGATCATCCTCGTCATCGTGGTGATATGGCTGCGGCGGAAGTGGCAGCGAGGAGAGCTGAAGTTCAAGAGGAGAGAGAAGAAGGAAGAGCCAAAGGAGAAGAAGACGAAGAAGAAGACGAAGAAGTAGCTCACATCTCCTCCGGAGCTTGAATTCCCATCGTGTCGAGGCAGCTCACCAGGACTATCTTTGTGCACTCCACGAGGGCACCCCTTGCATCCCGCAGCTCTGCCTCTGCACGGATCACTCCGCAGTCGCGGTAGAACTGGTTGAAATCGGACGACAGGTCATAGGCGTAAGACGCCAGTGAATGCACTCTCAGGCTCCCCGCACAGTTTCGAATTACGATGGGAAACCTGCTCAGCGTGTTCACCAGCCGTATCTCGGACGGGTGTGCGAGGAGTCCGTAATCCTTCCCCGTTCTATCTGGAGCCTTCCTCAGGATGCTGCAGGCTCGAGCGTGAGAGTATTGGATGAATGGGGCGGTGTTCCCATCGAAGTTCAAGGCCTCCTCCCACTTGAAGACTATCTTCTTCTCGGGCTGGACTCTGAGGATGTTGTACCGCACGGCGCCCGTTCCCACGATGTTGGCGATGCTCTCTATCTTCTTTAGAGAGAGCTCCGGCCTCCTCTTCTTCACCTCCTCGGCTGCCCTGGCTCTCGATTCGTCTATCAGGTCGTCCAAGAGCACGGTCGTACCGCTCCTGGTGGACATCTTCCCTGTGGGAAGGGAGACGAAGGCGTAGAAGACCGTCTCAGGCCTCTTCTCGACCCCCATCATGTCCAAGGCGAGCGTTAGCTGCTTCATTCCCAGCTTCTGGTCCTCGCCGAGGACGTTTATCGCGATATCGCACCGCTTGAACTTACCGAGGTGGTAGGCGATGTCTCGAGTCGTGTACAGTGATGTCCCGTCCTTTCTTGTGAAGAAGAAGCGGGCGTCCCACCCGTGAATTCCGGAGGATTCGAGGTCGAGGTAGTAGGCCCCCGCGTCCGAGTGAGCGTTCTCTGACCTCTTGAGGGACTCGATAACCTCATGGACGCTGCCGTCCAGTATCGTGCTGGACTCCCAGAAGTACGAGTCGAGGGTCACGCCGATCTCCTTGAGGGTGGAGACCATCCCTTTCATGACCTTCTCCGCCACCGCCTTCACATCGCGGACAATCTCCTCCTCGCCCCTGTCGAGCCTGAGCACGAGGTCTTCGATCGTCTTCTCGAGGGTCGTGTCAGATTCCAGTATCTCGTAGGCCTTCTGGTAGTATCGCACGATGAGATGGTCATCCTTGTCCCTTCGCGCCTTCGGTAGCTCATCCTCCGAGATGTTCTGCGTCGCCCACGTCAGAACGACCATCTGCCTCCCGGTGTCATTGACCAAGAACTCGGTCGTGACGTCGTAACCCGCCCTTCTCAGGACGCGTGCGAGGGTGTCCCCGATTATCGAGTTCCTTGAACGGCCGATGTGGATGGGGCCCGTGGGATTGACGCTGGTGTGCTCCAGCAGGATCCTCTCGTCCTTTGGCTCAAGACCGCCGAACTCAGGTCCGAGCGAGAGGATGGACTCGACCACCTGAGGGGTGAGCTTTCCCCAGTCGATGAAGGAGTTGACGTATCCTCTCGCGGCCTCGTGCTTTGAGAAGTACTCGCCCGTGTCCATCGCCGAGACGATCCGCTCGGCGCAGTCCTCCGGGCTGGCCTTGAGGGCCTGAGAGTACTGGAAAGCAGGAAAGCAGATGTCTCCGAGACCCTCTGGAGGGGTCTCCAGCGGTATCTCCAGATGCTCAACCGCCAACTTCTCCTCGGCTTTGCGCCTGATGTCCCTCAGGTCATCCTCTATCTCCGCCCAGGGGTCCCTCAACATCAGTTCACCCTGTATCTCAGGATTCCCGCGTACCCGCCGAAGGCCTTCAACAGGAGTTGTCCCTCTTCCGAGTCCGTGGACACTATCTCAACTTTCGCTCCCGCCGCCTGGGCCTCGTTGTAGATGTTCTCGAGAAGGTCAAGCTCCTGATCCAGGACCATGGTCTCGCCGCAACTCTCGCACTTCTTGTTGTGCGGGACGGAGTCGACGGACAGGGATTCCTTCGCTCCGCAGCTCTCGCAGATGTAGTCGAGCCTCCTCCTCTCAATGCCCTCGGAGAGTAGCAGTATGTCGACCGCGCCCAGCTTCAGCGCCTCGCGAACATGTTGCTCACCGTAGACCGCGAGACCAGCATCTGGTTTCTTTATCTCCTTCAGGAGCCTGTCGATCAGCTTCTTCTCCCGCATCAGGTCCAGGTCGGAGAGCGCATTCTGAGCCTTCTCCACGAGTTCGCGCAGACCGTATTCGTCAGTGTAGCCCGTATCGAACGTGTCCATGAGCTTCTTTCTGAGCTCGTGATGGAGGTATTCCTTGGAGGCGAAGAAATCTTTTGTGGCTCCGGGGCCTCCCACAAGAATGCCGTTCAGCCCCTTCTCAGAGAGGAAGGCCTCATTCGCCAGATTGCCGACCTTCGTGAAGAACTCGTGAGCGGCAATCTCTATCAGTCTCTCGAACCTTCGTGCCGATTGCCCTCCCTTGCTGTGCTTGCTCGGGACGAGCGACTGGATGTTCTTGACGAATTCGATCCTCCTGCCTCTCAGGAAACCCACCGTTGCCTCGCTTCTGTCCACAACGATGAGCCCGTACGTGTCCTTCTCCTCCAGCATCTGGAGAAGCGGTTCCACGAAGAACTCCGAATCGCATCGGTAGAGGAACGTCGGCGTCGGCTCGGGCGGTTCTATCACGAACTGGACCATCTGAGTCTGGTCGGCCGACGCGGACTTGTGACCGATGAAGAAGACGACCCCGTTCTCAGGCGGCCTCTTGTAGACCTTCAACCTGCTCATGATGGACTCTATGGCGGCCATCACATTCTTCCTCGTACCCTTCGACTTGATGTTCGAAGACTGCGAGTACTCGTTTCTGAGGTACGACATCGCATCCGATATCTGCTTGTCCGGCGGGACGTAGAGCGAGATGAGCTCGGTACCTCTGCCCTTCGCATCACGGATCCTCTCAAGGTCCCTTTTGAACTTGTATCTCGCTATCTCCTGGCTCATGTCCCATCTTCACCGCATTCTTTTTATTCCTTAAATCCTTCACGCATATTAAGTTAGGGATTTGATGGAGAGGGTTGTAGTATCCATTGGCGGCTCGATTCTCGACTACGAGGACATCTCTTTTCTCAGGAATCTCGGACGCACACTGCGCGATGCGGGTCGCAAGGTCAAGCTCTTCATCGTCGCGGGCGGTGGCAAGGTCTCGAGATCCTACATCGAGGCGGGGAGAGAACTGGGCGCGAGCGAGAGATACCTCGACCTCATGGGAATCAGAGCCACGAGAATCAATGCGATGCTCCTGAGCGCAGCGATCGGGGAAGAGGCCAATCCCTTCCCGCCAGCCTCCTATTCCCACGTCATCCAGGAAGCGAAGGAGAGGAGAATCGTCGTCATGGGCGGTACGCGCCCCGGAAGGACGACCGACGGTGTTGCAGCCAGGCTGGCGCAGAAGGTCGACGCGGACAGGCTCGTCAACGCGTCCAACGTGGATGGCGTCTACACGAAGGACCCCAGGCGGTTCCAGGACGCCCGGCGGGTGGCTAGCATGACGCACGACGACCTCATCGCTCTCTCCAGCGGGACGGCGGGGAAAGCGGGTCCGAATGTGATTTTCGACACCGTCGGTGCTCGGATAATCAAGAAGGCGGGCATCGCTCTGCTTGTCCTGGACGGGAGGGATCTGTCATCCCTGCGGGGCGCAATCCTCGGGAAGAGGTTCAAAGGAACGAAAGTGTCCTAGAGAAAGTGTTATCTGCTATCCCTATGTTAGTGATGGTGTGTCTTTCCGGGCATTCATCTCCGTTGATCTCGATCCCAACCCGCTCATCGAGAACTTCTCCAAGGCTCTTCAGAGCACAGGCGCGCGCCTGAAGGCTGTCCGAATCGAACAAATCCACATGACGCTCAAGTTTCTGGGTCCTACCGATGAGGGTCTGGTGCCCAAGATCGAGAGTATCATGAAGGAGGCCGTGACCGGCGTCAAGCCGTTCGAGATCGGGTTCAAGGGGACGGGCGCGTTTCCCAACATGAACTACATCAAGGTCGTGTGGATAGGCCTTGTGAACTCGGACCCGCTGGCGGATGTCTCGAAGTTTCTGAACGACGAGATGGCGCCGCTGGGTTTCAAGCGGGAAGGCAGGGGGTTCTCTCCTCACGTGACTGTCGGCAGACTCAAGGGAAGCAAGGGCAAAGAGATGATCCAGGAGATACTATCGAAGACGAAGACCGCCGACTTCGGTGCTCAGCTGGTCGACAGACTGAAGCTCAAGAAGAGTGTGTTGGAAACGACCGGTCCGATATATTCGACAATCGCAGAAGTGCCCTTCCCCACTGATTGACTATTTCTTTTCCACGTGCAGGAGCATCCTGTCCCACTCGATCGAATTGTCGAGCCCGGATTTCTTGAACATGCCGCTCAGGAGCTCAGTGACCCGGGCGATCTCGCTGCTTATCGTCCTCCCGTAAACGTAGCACTCCACTCTGCCTGAGAGCGGGAAAATGAGTCGCATCTGACCGCTGCGGTTGTACCCCTCGGGTTTCCGATTGCTTCTCAGGTCCACCATGTTCTCCTCGATCAGGACATCGAGGAACTCAGGCTCAGCCTCGGGCACCTGGTCCGTTTCCACCAAGAATCTCTTGTACACCTCCTCATAGACTGGCAAGAGATCGATGTACCGCGTTTTTTTGTCGAATACGATGTGCCCGCTTCTGACCTGCATTACACCATGTTTCGATTGACGTCAGTCTATTTAAGCGTTGCGAGAGTCAGAGTTAATATGTCGGTGGACTTTCCCCCATACATGATAGCAGCTCTCACGGTCGCTGGTAGCGATTCCTCCGGAGGTGCTGGTGTTCTGGCTGACACAAAGGCATTCGCGTCCGTGGATGTGCACGGATGCGCTGTTCTGACATCCGTCACCGCGCAGAACACGCAGACGGTACGAAGCATCCATCCACTTCCCGTTTCCCTGATCGAGGAGCAGTTCGCCGGTGTTCTCACAGATCTCGACGTCAAGGCCGCCAAAACCGGAATGCTATACTCGGGCGAGATAGTGTCCGTGGTATCCAGCGCCTTGAAGGGCAAGGGCTTCCCCATTGTAGTGGATCCGGTCCTTGTCTCCACCGTGGGCGAACCACTTCACTCGACCGGACTTGTGGACAGTCTGAAAAGGGAACTGATTCCCATGGCGGATCTCCTCACTCCGAACATCCACGAGGCATCTGCCCTGGCCGGTATCGCAGTCGAGAACATGGAGGATGTGAGGAAGGCCTGTTCGATTCTCCGTGGCCTGGGCTCTGAGAACGTCCTCGTGAAGGGCGGTCACTTCGGCGATGACGCCACGGACGTCCTCTTCGACGGCAGCACATACGTGGAGTTCAGGGGGCATCGGTTCCAGGGGGACATGCACGGAAGCGGATGTGCCTTCTCCGCCCTCATCGCTGCCAATCTTGCGCGACAGATGGGCATGGAAGAGAGCGTGAGGCGGGCGAAGAGGAGGATATCCCTCGGGTTCCAGTTCGGCTATGAGATCGGGAAGGGCGCGAGGGTCATCAATTCTCACCATGTCGTGGACAGATACTCGGTATGGAAGGATCTGTTCGATGCGATCGAGAGTCTGAAGTCCCTTCTCCCCGCCGAAAACGTCCCAGAAGTCGGCATGAACTTCGGATACGCTCTTCCCCTCGCGACGGATGCCAGTGAGGTGTGCGCCCTCAGAGGAAGGCTCATCAGGGTCGGTGACAGTGTTGGAAGTACTGGATGTCCTGATTTCGGCGCAAGCACGCACGTTGCGAGGATAATACTGGCAGCCGCTGAGTTCAATCCGCTGATAAGGAGTGCGATAAACTTAAAATACAGGGAGGAAACTTTGCATTCGTGTGAAGCGGCTGACCTAGTGGTGGCGAGCTTCGACCGATCCAAAGAGCCTGAAGGTGTATCCTCCATGGAATGGGGAACGAGACAAGCGATGGGCGATTCGGGCTCGGTACCCGATGTCATATACGACGAGGGTGCGAAGGGCAAGGAACCCATGATTCGTCTGCTCGGAAGGAATCCAGCGGACGTTCTGTCGAAGCTCAAGAAGATCATCTGAGGGATGGGATGAGAATAGGGCTGTTCACGGACACATACCTGCCAACGGTGGACGGTGTAGTGAATTCTTTGTTGACGACGAGGAAGACCCTTGAAGGGATGGGCCACGACGTCCTCGTGTGCGCTCCTGAGGACAAGAAGAACGGCAATCCACCCGACGAAAAAGCGATATACTGCAAGGCGAGGGAGTTCAAGAAATATCCAGGGTACAGGATGGCGAAGGTGTTCAGCGACAGGCTCACCCTGGCTATGAGGGACTACGAGCCAGACCTCATGCACAGCCATGGCGTCGCCGTCGTTGGGATGAAAAGCATGTGGGCGTCGAGAGAGCTGCGGGTGCCGTACGTCCTCACGTTCCACACGATGGTCCTGGACGCGCTCAATTACTACTCGCCACTGAAGCTGAACGTTTCATTCGTGGGCTGGCTTGTTCGACGCTACCTCAGGTTCTTCCTTCACAGGTGCCGGGGTGTTGTCGTGCCGACGTCCGCGATCGCCCGAGAGGTGAGGGCGCTTGCGCCCCGGGTCAAGATGATGGAGGTAATTCCCACAGGAATAGACACGAAGAGGTTCAACACAAATGTGTCTGGACGAGAGGTTCGAGAGGCATGGGACCTCGATGGAAACGAGGTGGTCCTCCACGTCGGACGGCTATCGCCGGAGAAGAACGTGAACACGCTCCTGGGCGCGTTCTATCTCGTCAAGAAGGAGAAGCCAGATGCCAAGCTGATGTTCGTGGGATCTGGACCCGATATGGACAACTGTCAGAGGCACGCCCACAAACTAGGGCTCGATGACGATGTGATATTCGCGGGATTCATCGACGACGAGATGCTACCGAGCTACTACGCCGCTTGTGATGCTTTTGCGATCACGTCGAAATTCGAGACTCAGGGCCTCGTCGTCTTGGAGGCCATGTCCACAGGGAAATGTGTTGCTGGAGTCAACTTCCGAGCGATTCCCGAGTTCGTGAAGGAGGGAGAGACGGGATTCCTCTTCGAGCCGGATAATCCGTTCGACTGCTCCAGAGCGGTCATACGTGCCCTTGAGTTCAACGGTGGCCTGAAGACGGAAACCAGGCGAATGGCCGAGAGATACTCTGTGGAGACGTGCACCGAGAAGCTCGTGAAGTTCTACGAGACCCTAATCGAGAGTGCCAAATAGGGCAAGCGCATTCCGTCTTGAGTCTGGTGAATCATCATGATTGGGATTCTGGGAGGCGGGCTTACAGGGCTGACACTGGGCTCTCTTCTCCCTGAATCCATTGTTCTCGAGAAAGAAGACGCTCCAGGGGGCCTCTGCAGGTCGCTGAATGAGAACGGCTACACGTTCGACTTCGGCGGGTCCCACATCATCTTCTCCAATAAGCCCGAGAGACTTCAGTTCATGCTTTCCGTTCTGGGAAAGGATCTCGTCAAGAACAGGAGGAACACCAAGATCTACTACAAGGGCAGGTTTGTGAAATACCCCTTCGAGAACGGGCTTTCCGACCTTCCTTTGGAAGAGAACTTCGAGTGCCTGGTCGAGTTCCTCAAGCTCAGACTGAAGAGGGCACGCGGGGAAGTCCCGGAACCCGCCAATCTGAAGGAATGGTTCGAGTACAAGTTCGGAAGAGCGATTGCCCGCAAGTACCTCCTGCCATACAACGAGAAGATATGGAGGGTCGGGCCGGAAGAGATGGGAACCGAGTGGGTCTCCCGAATACCGGACCCGCCGCTGGAGGACATCATCAAATCATCGTTGGGGATCGAGACGGAAGGATACGTCCATCAGCTCGAGTTCCACTATCCCTTGAGGGGGGGCATCCAGGTCCTCACTGACACACTCGCGGACAGATGCAGGTCGATCAAGTCGGGGTTCGAGGTCGAGCATGTCTCCAGGACCCACGACGGATTCCGGGTCTCAGGAGGCGGAGAATCTCACGACTTCCAGACTCTGATATCCACGATTCCGCTCCCCGCACTGGCGAGGGTCTTTGACGAAACGCCTGCGGACATGGTCACCGCTGCCCGGGATCTGAGGTTCAACTCGCTGGTCACCGTCATGCTGGGCATCGACGACCCAAAGATCAATGACCTCTCCTGGGTGTACTTCCCGAGGCGGGAGGACGGGATATTCTACCGGGCGAGCTTCCCTTCCAACTACAGCCCAGAGACCACACCCGAGGGCAAGAGCTCCGTGATGGCCGAGATTACCTGCTTCAGGGACGATGAGACATGGAACCTCTCTGACGACGAGCTTGTGGACTCCGTGGAAACGAGCCTCCATAAGAACGGGATCGTAGACAAGGACAGCGTGGAGTTCTCGCGGGTGATGAGGACCGAATACGCGTATGTGGTCTACGACCTCGAATACGAACGGAACGTCTCCAGGCTCAGGAAGTTCATGAGCGGTGCGGGCATCGAGCTCTGCGGGAGGTTCGGCAGGTTCGAGTATCTCAACATGGACGCGTGCATGGATGACGCGCGGGAGCTGGCCCTTCGCATCGGAGGCGGCGAATGAAGAGGATCTCCGTCATTGTCCCCACGTACAACGAAGACGAGGGTCTGGAGGAGTTCCTGAAGCAGTTCGAGAAGCAGACCCTTCCCAGGGGGAACTTCGAGCTCATCGTGGTGGACGGGGACAGCACTGATGGGACGAGGGAGATCGCTGGCGTCTACGCGGACAAGGTCATCATCCAGCAGAGCAAAGGAATCGGCGGTGCCAGGAATGATGGTTTCCGAGCTGCTGGGGCACCAATCGTCGCGACGACGGATGCGGATGTTAGGCTTCCGCAGAGATGGCTGGAGAGAATCCTCGAGGATTTCGAGGACTCGGATGTCGTTGCCGTCTGCGGTCCCGACGGGCCGATCGAGAACGACTCGAAGTCGAAGCTCGTGTTCTTTGTCCTGAGGAACATCATATATGTGGGCTCCAAGATGGGAATATACTGCACAGGCGGGGGCAACTCCGCCTTCAGGAAGGACGCCGTCCTGAGCATCGGAGGCTACAAACCTCTGCCCCACTCAGATGACGTGGAAATCGCCTTCAGGATGAAGGAACTGGGGAAGATTGTGTACGACAGGGATCTCTTCGTCAGGGTCTCCACGCGGAGGATGGAAAGGGACGGGTACCTGCCAACATTGCTCACCTGGCTGAAGGGCGATCTTCTCCTTTTCCTCGGGAAGCCCATACC
>JAGMAI010000085.1 GCA_023130895.1 Thermoplasmata archaeon | reverse complement strand
CCGCTTATCACTATTATCGCCAGAACCGCCACCAGAGCTATGATCTGGGCGGTTTCCCTCTCGTACACGGTGCCGAAGAAGCCGACAAGGAGGAGAAGGAAGCCATACTTGGCAACTGCTCCGAAGAATATGTAGGATATCGAACGCCGGTACGACCACTCGCAGACGGCCATGAAGGCCCCCACCATGGGCACGACCGGGGCGATCCTGTTCACCAGGATTATCTTCTCGTCCTTGACGACCAGGAAGTCCATGTAGCGTTTCATCACTCTCTCTAGGAATCTGGGCATCTTCCTCTTCTTGACAAGCATGTTCCTCACGATGACGTACAGCAGCGTGTTGCCGGCGAGCTCACCGAGTATGGCCATGCAGAGGACCGCCAGACCCCAGACCAGTGCGGAGCCGTCCGGGAGAGGATTTGCGAGAAAGAAGATGACCGCGAAGACCTCGGGAAGTGCAGGGAAGATGGCGGCGTCAATGACGAATATCAGAAACAAGGCGAGGAGCGTCACCGCGGGCCCTAGACCGTGGAATAAGTCGTAGATGAAGTCTCCAATCATCAGATTCCAGCTAGATCTTGCTTATGCTGAGAAGCGTGATTCGAAGGTACAGAACCTTCCCTGCACGCTCGTCGTTGAAGTCGGCGACGAATGTCCCGGCCTCAGGATCGACGGAGGTCACGATGAACTTCTCGTGTATGCTCTGCCCCAAGACCCTGTCAGCATCCTCCGGAGAGAGCTGATGTCTGACCCTGATCTCTCCCAATCCCTCGTTCGCCGCGCTGTCCACGTCCTCCACGAGGGTGTTCCACTGCGAGTACGGTGTGACCACCATGCCCGGCGTCGGGTTGTGCCTGATGATGACAAGATCGTTGGTCCTGTTGAGGTAGTACACGTAGACGTCCCAACCCCAGAAGGGGTCCTTGAGGCTCTTCCCCTCAAAGGGAGGACCCTCTTCCGAGAACCTCTGAGAGTAGGTGATCGTGCTCATCTCCTCGTACTGGGGGACCGTCTCGACGAGTGTGCGAGTCTCGAGCAAGCTCACGTTTGTCATCCCGTACGCCTCCTCAGGCTGTAGGGCGACAACTCTCGTCTCCCCGACACGCATGCCCAGGATCGCGCTCTCCAGGGCCTTCCCCTTGTTCTCCATTCCCAGGAACGGGGCAGCACCTGGCTCAACGAAACCTCCACCTATGGTCGACAAGACAGGGTTGAAGGTGCCGTCCGCAGGATACGTGTAGCTGAGGGATTTCGGGTAGGACACATCGTCGTCAGCGACGCTCTTGACCGACGTTCCGAAGACGCGCCCGTCCTCGAAGTTGCCGATGTAGTCGAACTCGATCGTGTCCGTTCGCTCCACGACCTCGGGAGCCGGGATCGGGGCGGCCTCTAGTCCCAGCATCCAGGCCTGATAGACCACGACCGCTAGCACAATGACTAGGACTATCAGGGCCGTGATGAACACGTCGAATGCGCCAGACCTATCCTTCCTGAGATTCATCGGTGCTCAGCTGCCTTAGAAAGTCGAGCCCTTTTATAAGGGTTGTGGCACGAATCTTTATATTCATAACGTCGAATGGGGAAACCTGATGGCAAAGACCGTCACCGTCTGCCCGCATTGCGGTTCCGCCGACTTGTACTACGAGACTGGTCTCATCACGGGATACAAGTATCACTGCAAGAATTGTGATTACGTAGGAGCCTTTGTGATAGAAAAGGACGTAGAGGACTAGGCGAACATGCTTCCGGACGCTTCCTTCCCCTTCTGGAATGGAATCCCCGTGACCTTGTCTATCCCTCTCAGGAAGTCCTCCGTCAGGACCTTGTCCCTATCCTCGCGGATGGCGAACATGCCCGCTTCTGTGCAGATGGCCTTGATGTCGGCCCCCGTGCATCCATCCGTCCTCTCTGCAAGGTTGAAAAAGTCGATCTTGCCCGAGATGCTCATCTCCCTGGTGTGTATGGCGAATATCTTCTCCCTCCCCGCCGCTGTCGGAGACGGGATCTCGATTATGCGGTCGAATCTCCCTGGTCGAAGGAGCGCATCGTCCAGGATGTCGGGCCGATTCGTCGCGGCGATTATCTTGACATCGCCCAGGGGATTGAAACCGTCCAGTTCCGCGAGGAGCTGCATCAGGGTTCTTTGTACCTCTCTGTCTCCGGATGTGGCGATCTCCAGCCGCTTGGCCCCTATGGCATCGATCTCGTCGATGAACACGATCGAGGGCGATTTCTCTCTGGCAAGCTCGAAGAGCTCCCTGACGAGTCGCGCACCCTCACCGATGTACTTCTGAACCAGTTCCGAGCCCACGAACCTGATGAAAGTCGCGTTCGTCTGGTGGGCCACCGCCTTTGCCAGAAGGGTCTTGCCCGTTCCCGGCAGGCCGATAAGGAGGACGCCCTTTGGCGGCTCTATTCCCACCTTCTTGTAGAGGTCTGGTCTCAGCAGCGGGTCCTCAACCGCCTCCTTGATCTCAACGATCTCGTTCTCCAGACCGCCAATGTCCTCATACGTCATGTCGGGCTTCTCGATGACCTCTGCGCCAGTTACAAGCGGATCCAAGGATGGCGGGAGAACGCCCATCACCGCCAAGGTCTGCTTGTTCAGGGCAACCCTCGCTCCCACGACGATGCTCTCGCGGTCGAGGTAGTCCGCCGCGTTCACGATGAAATCGGGACCTGTGGAACTCTTCACGACGACCCGGCCATCGGTGAGGACATCCCTGATGGAGCCGATAATCAGCGGGGGCGTCTTGAGCCGCTCGAGCTCTCCCTTGAGGCGTCTGATCTCCTTCTGAAGCCTCATGAGCTCGGCCTCGACGAAGCGCTTCTCGCCCTCTATTCTCCTGGAGCTCGCCAGAATCGTGTCATTCTTGTCCTCCAGCATGGAGATTCTTTCTGACAACTTCTGCGAGAACTCCTTGATATCCTCCTCGTTCACTGGGATCCCCCATCCGTACCCATTCGTCTGTCGCTAAGTATATATTCGTTTCCAGCTATTTATTGTTTATCCTGGATGTGGTCATCTGAGGTGCGAGCTCTGCGGGACCAGAACGCCGAAAACTAGAGAAGTCGTGATAGAGGGCACGCTCCTCAGTGTATGCTCGAGCTGCGCGAAGTTCGGCGAGAGCGGTCCCACCAAAAGGGAGACGAAAGAACCTCCCACCGTGGCGAGGCGTCTGGAACGGAGAGAGAGGCGGATGCGGACCAGGGACGTCTACAAGGGAGCTTCTGCGGAGGCTCTGGCGGCGGACTATCCAGCTCGGATAAGGAGTGCCCGCGAGAAGATGAACCTGAGCCAGAAGGAGCTCGCCGCGAGCATCAACGAGAAGCTGAGCATCATCAACAAGCTGGAAGCCGGGGACATGAGGCCTAGCGACGCCCTCGTGGCGAAGCTCGAGAGGGCCCTGGAAATCAAGCTCAGGGAGAAGGTCGAGGACGTCCATATCGAGAAACAGGACGGCGCACAGTCAATGACGCTCCTGGACCTGCTTGGGGAGGAGTAGGTTGAAGAACGGAGTCGTAATCGCCCTGTTCGCCGCCATCGCAATAGTCTTATCGGTGCTGGGATACGCGGTGTACGTTCAATTGTCTTCAGGGGAGTACGCGGCCCAGGCGGGGAACCTCATCTGCCTCGCCGTCATTCTCCTCCCCTCCATCCTCGCCTTCGAGCTCCTCTTCAAGCGCTACCACTATTTGCGAAGGGAACCGGAACCCGAGGAAGAGGACTGAAGCCGCTCCCCGACCGCACCGTGGAACGAGGAGAGGTCCACGCCCAGTTCCCGCCCGACTATCAGCGCCGCGACCTCTATCGCGACGTCCATGGAACTCTGCACGGAGTTGATCTTCGATATCAGACGCTTCTCGTCGACTTCAGAGTTCGCCGCGATCTTCCCAAGAATCTGCGTGAAGAGGTCCGTCTCCTGCGGTCTCCTCCTCAAGACCTCCGGTCCCGGAGAGAAGTCGAGCGGGATCTCCACGGACTTGGGATCGAAGTTCGCGATCACGTCCCCATCCTTGCGCGTCACGAGCTCCGCCTCCAACGCGACCTCCAGAAGTTTCTGTGCGTCCTTTGGCGGGAACCATCTGAAATCCATGGACGCGGTGAGAATGAAGTCCCTCTCCGTCATCGACGGCCTTCCCTTTCGGGAGAAGACCATCGCCACGGTCTGTTTCAGCTCATTCATCGGGCATCAGCTCCTGGGCCTGGACGACGACCCCTTTCACACCGGAGTCTCGGGCCTCTTCTGCCTGTCCCTTCGATAGGAAGCCCACGTAGAGACCCTCCAGCACCTCTTCAGAGAAGAGCCTCTCCGCCTCCTCCAAGGGAGAAGGAGAGCAGTTGTCCATGAATATGAACTCCTCGACTCCCGCCATCCTCGCCTTCTCCAGAACCGTCGGGACGCTCGAGAACTCGAGGGCGATCCTCCCCAGTATGCGCTGGCAGTAGTCGATCTGGAACACGACATTCTCCGTCAACTTCAACGCCTTGTCCAGCTCACTGAAGCTCTGCAGCGTCCTGGTCGATATCACGGCTTTCGTCCCTCCCGCCACAAGGACGTCCATGACGTTCTCGGATACCCTTATTCCTCCGTCGACCCAGACATCGAGCTTCTCCACTTTCCGCAAGAGGTCAAGATGAGGCATCCCGCCAAAGACGGCGGTCATGTCCTCCAGGATGACCGTCCCGTACTCCTCGCTGGCTGTCTGAATCAGGGAAACCGGGTCCACCTCAATGCCTACGTACCCCTCGCTATTCGGAAGCACAACCTCACCTGCGTAGATGGACACCCTCGGAACGATCTGCATGGCACCAGCTGACTCGACATCCTGCGGGCGATATTAAACGTTTGTCGAATGGAAAGCCATATAAAGCAATCCTGCCTTCCGTGTTTTCCCGGAGGTAAGACGATGGTAGTCAAGAGCTGGAAGAGCGAGGACGTTGGTTGCCAGATCGATATCGATCATGACCTTTGCGATGGTGATGGTGAATGTCAGGACAGTTGCCCCACCGAGTGTTTTGAGATAGTCGACAAGAAGGCGACCGTGCCCAACATCGATGAATGCATCGAGTGCTGCGCCTGCCAGGAAGCATGTCCGACTGGCGCGTTGAAGCACTCGGGCTGCTAGACAAGTGAACTGCAGACAGACCCGAGTCGGGATTCCATCTCCTGTCTGGGGCAGGCATCTCCTCGGTTTGGAAAAGGTTTATTACCCGTCCGTCAGATATTAGTGACCCTCATGGCCAAGAGAAGGAAACTGGGTTCCGAAGCAGGACTAGCCGACTGCTACTACTGCGGCAAGGACGTTCCTGAGGACGCTTGGCGGTGTCCGCACTGCAGGAAGTGGTACCGCGACGGGAAGGAGATGGTCGCGGCCATCTCAATCGTTGCGGTCCTCGTGCTGTCGCTCGTGGGCTACACGGTCGCGCAGTACGTCGATTTCCCTGGAGAGAACGGGGGCGGGGTCGAGCCGCCAGCCTCGTACAGTGTCGATGTCTGGACCCACGGTCAGTTCGAGACGCACAGCACTGGACCGGGCAGGTCGACGAGCTTCATGATATTTGTGAGGAACACGGCCCAGGTCGCGGATACGATAGACTTCGAATTCTCGGGCGTTGCTTCGGGCATTGCCCCGCACCTTGACTATCCATCCAGGATAATGAGTGCAGGGTCGCTTCTCCTCAACATCCTCACAGTCGACGTGGATACTTCCGTCTTCCCTGGCACATACTCGATCATGGTCACGGCGACCTCCAGGGGTGACACCGATGTCTCGGAATCGGTAGACGTCTCTGTGCAGATCGTCGATTTGCAGCCGCAGGAGGTTGAGGAAGGGAACTACGTCAGATGCGACTACATCCTTTGGCTCTCGGACGCGAGCGTCAAGGATTCTGGGGAGGCACTGAAGGTCTATACGGGAACTGGGGAAATGGACGATCAGTATAAGGCTGAAGGTTATACTCCTGTCATTGAGGGCTTCAGGCAGGGACTTCTGGGCATGAAGATCACCGAGACAAAGGTCGTTCTCGTCCCACCAAGCCTGGGATATCCGAGCGGTGAGCTGGCCGGTCAGAACCTCTACTTCCAGATAACACTCGTCAGCGTCGACGGGTAGGGAAAGCACCGTGAGGAAAGCTCCCACGCAAACCTTTTTACCGTCGCATGCGAATATGACAGTGCTCCAGTGAGAAGGTTGCAGTGATCAATGATCTGCAATGCAAGCTGGGGCGGGCATCGCGATGGTTCCCCATGACGTCCACGTAATGTGGTTCAGTGATTGGAGGACAACCCCGATGTCCAACAAACCCTCGGCAAGGGTCAGGGCGAGGAGAGTGCGACGCAGCCCATGATTCGCGCTGTTACTGCCGAGGGACA
>JAGMAI010000084.1 GCA_023130895.1 Thermoplasmata archaeon | reverse complement strand
GCAACGAGAACGAGAATCAGGATCGGGATGAGTGCGGCTGCAATCTCCGAGAACTCGGGAATGACGTAGCAGGTGATGTCCTCGTAGTCAGTCTCGCTTCCGATGTCGGACCTGAGTGTCCAGTTGGCGCCGCTGTCGACGGACAAGTAGACCTGGCCAGTATCCTCTATTACGTAGATGTAGTCGTATCTTGTGTCTATGCAGATTCCACTGTACGTATCAGTCCCGATATCGCCCATCTGTGAGAAAGTGTCCCCATAGTCAGTCGAACGGTAGACCTCTCCGGAACCTTCGAGGACATACAAATATCCATTCGAATCGATCGCGATGTCTACGACATCGTTGTTCGGACTGGCGTCTCCTCTGGTCGTCCATGTGTCACCCCCGTCAGAGGAATACGCTACATCTCCACCCGTCACAACAACGTATAGGTCATCGTTCGAGTAGTTTGCCTCTATTCCGACTGTACTAGCGCCCACGTCACCCTTCGTGTTGAATGTCGCTCCACCGTCGGTCGACTGGTATATGTCTCCGTCCGTCTGGAGCAGGTAGATGTAGTCGTTCGAGTCTATTGTCATGTCAATGCCGGCGGGAGCCCCTGTGAAGGCGTCTCCTCGCCACACCCAGTTCTGACCTTTGTCTGTGGATCTGTAGACAGACCCGTTCTTCACGAACGCGTAGAGGTCGTCGTTGCTTCGGTTGATGCAAATGGCTACGAAATCAGCCGATGCGTCTCCTTGATAGCTGAAGGACTTCCCCCCATCAGTGGATTCATAGACCTCACCTGTCACCTCCAGGACGAAGACGTCTGAGTCGCGGATTATCGCATTGGTCGAGGAGATGGCACTGAAAGACGCCACAGAATCAGGGCTCTGGACCGTGATGTCACTCGCACCGTTGATCTTCGCTCCGACCGTCACTCCAAGTGTCGCCGAAGCTGAGATGTTGTACATGACCAAGAGGTCTTTGTCCGTTCCCCCACTGACGCTGATTGATAAACTTGAGAACGTATAGACGCCGCTCGAGAAAGACCCGGTGGCAATGTATGTGTCCGTTCCTGAATCGTAGTCTCCATCGCCGTTCACATCTTCGTACAGGACGGCCGCATCGATGTCACTGCTCTGTGAACTTGTCCCAGTCTTCGTCACTTCAATCTGGGTCACGGTCACTGAGCCATAGTCGGTCGACAGTGTCAGATTGAGCATCTCCGCGAAGTCCTCGCCCTCGAAGACGACAGGGATTGCTATGTCTCCGCCGTAGACATCCAGCTCATTGCCGTTTATCGTAGAATTGGTGGACTGGATTGGGGAGAAGGCCACAACGCTATCAGAGCCCGAAAGGGTCACGTTTTCTTCTCCATCGATTCTTGCGCCAACGGTGACTCCCGTGTTCGCAGAAGATGAGACATTGTAGATTGCGAGGAGTCTCTCAGGTGTTCCAGCCGTGATTCCGAATGAGAGTCCAGAGAAGGTATAGTTGCCGTTGGAATATGACCCAGCACCTAGGCATACGTCTGTGCCGGCGTCGTAGTCACCATCGTCATTCACATCGTGCCAGAGTGTTGCCTGAGAGATGTCGGCCTCGGTCGTGCTCGTGCCGGTTCTGTTCACATCCAGTGCCGTGAGGATTGGGGCACCGTAGTCTGCTGTGAGCGTAAGATTGAGCATGACTACTGCTGTCTGCCCCCGCACGACAGTCGCAGGGGCCTTGTCGGTTCCCACAACGGTTACTGTTGAGGCTTGGATCAAGGAATTTGTGGACTGAATCGGAGAGAACGAGGTGACTGTGTCTGGACTCTGGACCGTCACATTGTCTGCCCCGTCGATTCTCGCTCCAACCGTGACTCCCCCATTGGCTGTTGCGGATACGTTGTACATGACGAGAAGGAACTCGTCTGTTCCCGGGTTCACGGCAAAGGAGAGACTCGAGAATGTGTAGAAGCCGCCCGAGTAGCTTCCGACGGCCAGACATACGTCAGTCCCAACATCATAAGCCCCATTGTTGTCGACATCATGCCACAGCGTTGCGTTGGAGATGTCAGCCTCCGTCGTGCTGGTCCCAGTTCGATTCACTTCAATCTGGGTGAGCGTGACTGAGCCAATAGTTGTCGATAGGTTCAGGCTCAGCATCACGACCTCCGTCTGACCCTTGCTCACAGTTGCCGGAGCCTTGTCCGTCCCTGAAACCGAGAGCTGATTTCCCTGTATCGTCGAGTTGGTTGAGTTGATTTCGGAGAAGGCGGCAACGGTGTCGGGGCTTGCGACTGTAACGTTGGACTCGCCATCGACCTGGGCTCCCACAGTCACTCCGCCAGTCGCCGAAGAGGAGATGTTGTAGATCACGAGGAGATACTTGGGACTGTTCACGTGAACGTGTATTGACAGGCTGGAGAACGTGTAGTTCCCACTGGCGTAGGTTCCCGTTTTGATGAATGTGTCAGTGCCGCTGTCATACTCTCCGTCCTCGTCCACGTCCAGCCAGAGGGTGGCCGCTGAGATGTCGGCTTCTGTCGAGCTGGTCCCGGTCCTGTTCACGTCTATTTCGGTGACCTCGATCCATCCATAGTTGGCCGACAGAGTGAGGTTGAGCATGACGACGAGTGTCTGATTCTGTTGCACGTTTGCAGGGGCCTGGTCCTCACCCGTGACGGTCAAACTGGCGAGATAGTTGACATGTCCCCTCGTTCGCTGGTTGACATCGGGACCGCCATTGTTGTCCCAGTCGCTCGCGGCGTTCGTGTCGGAACTGGTCTTGTCCCTTCCCGCCGAATCGGTGCCGCTTGGTGCCGTCAAGGTTCCTGTCCATGAGTTCTCCGAGGCTGGATCAGAGGGACAGCTCTGGATGTCGCTTCCACTGCCGTACTGCATGTAGTCGAATCCCATGTCGTTTCCGCCGAACTTCAGGAGGACATCGTCTCCTGTGTTGTTGAACTCGGTGGTGCCGATGTAGAGCGTTCCGTTGCCGTCAGAGAAGTCCGTGTCGTCTGTTCCAGAGCCTGCCAAGAGTGTGAGATAGACCCCGTTCGGCACGACCAAAGAAGAGGACCTTGTCCATGTGAAGCCATCCTGATCCGAGAGCACGATGCCGTTGATGTCGATGGAGTCCCCATCATTATAGAGCTCGACCCACTCGCTCGTCGTGTTGGGGGAGACTTCGTTTATCACCAGGCGTGGTCTCTTGTAGAACAGGTCACCCCAATCGTTCGGTGTGTCCTCACGGCTGTTCGTCTCCCCGGAGCCAGTTGCGTCGGGCCAATAGTAGTAGACGCTACCCGTGTTGTTACGGACGTGCACACAGAATCCTCCAATATGGCCGTCCGAAGGCGTGCTCGTGTTGAACGCGTATTCGAGAGGTATCCGGAACTCATAGGTGAGGTACGTATCTGTGTCGTTCACTGCGGCATCCCAAGAGGAGCTTGGTGTCCACGGTTCGTCCCATGCACTTCCGGTTCCAGCGTAGTCCTTCTTCTCATTTACGACATCGTTCTTCACCCTGAACTTGTAGTCGTCGGTCTGCGGAGCAGTACCGCCATCGTGGTTCGTGTCGAAAGTGATTTCGGCGTAGTCCTGGGGGGATCCGCTTCCAGTTGCCTGGGAAAGGGACTCCACCGCCACGAACAGGTCTGTGCTGTTGTAGACCACGTACGTTTTGATGTACGAGCCGTATGTGTCCGTCTTCGCGGTGCTCGTCCAGTCGTTCTCATTGGTCTCGTTGATTTCCCCGTCTATCGTGATGTCGATTGTGCCCCCGTCAGGCGCGACAAGCCCGTAACCTCCATTTCCATCGGCGAAGTGCCTCGTTCGGGATTCTGGAGTGCTTCGCGTCGTTATGTTCGACAGTGCATCGTCGGAGTAGTCCTCCCCCGCCTGGCTCCAGGCCGAGGTGTAGAAATAGGCCCCGAAGCCGTCCCCAGGGCCAAGTCCGATCGACGTCAGGAGAACATGCACTTCCAGCTGGGAGTAGTCTGTACCCGCTTCGGCATTCCCGAGTGAGCTCCATATCCACTGGCCCGGACTCGTGCCGGCGTGTTCGAAGAGCTCGCTGCTGATGATGTGGCCGTTCTTGCCCCTCACCTGGATCATGTACTCGGTGAAGACCGGGCCGATGCCGTATCCAGTTCCAGAAGTCTCATTCGTGTCGATGAAGATCAGTGAGATGTCCTCACCCAGAATCACTGGATCCACTCGCTGACCTATGAAAATGCTGACCGTCACATTTGCGTACGCTGCCGGGTAGTTTTCAGGTATCGTCGTCTGCAGCCACTCGTCCAATCCGAAGGGATAGTCAGTGTCCCCGTCCCCGTCATAGTCATATCCCGTCTGAACGTCGGGCACACCGTCGTTGTCGAAGTCAAACGGTCGCGTGCCATCACCGTTCGGCCCGTCAACATTGTCCGGAACGGAGTCCCGGTCGCTGTCGATTATGACAGGTCCACCTCCGGTTGGGATGGTTGGGGTGTCATATGGGACCGACGTCCCGCCGAAAACCTCCCCATCGACCTTCAGGTAGAACGACGCGCTCGTGTTGTCGTTCGCGGCATCGTAGCTTCTGATGTCGATGCTCTGTTTCAAGCCGGTCTCGGGCTCGTCATTGGAATCCAGAGACGTTCCAAGCCAGTCCGCGAAGCCTCCGTCAATGACGATGTCGGAAGGGATCATCTCGATATAGCCCACGTCCAGGGTCGCTGCCACTCTCTCGATTGTGACCACTCCGCTCGTCAGAGTCACGGCACCGGTATGAGGGATGCTGGCACCTATCGTGTTTCCGCTGCTCGTGGATGCGATGTCCGCAACCACGTAATACCTCTCCATCTCTTGCGACTGGATCGTGATCGGAGCATCGAAGATCACTGTCGGTCCCATCCATATCCTCTGGGACACCGGCGTCCCGCCCAAGTCGACGAGCTCTACCGCACTGACATCCGAATACTCCGCAGTCCCGGTTATCGCCACCTCGATGCTTAGAACCTCGATGTCAGTGTCAACGGCGAACAGGTCCACCTCGAGGAGGACCTGGTTCACACCGGTCAGGATATCATTCTGGATACCGCTTCTCTGCCGCACAAGGAGTATCCCCTCGCTGTTGCTGCTGATGAAGTCCGCGAAATCCTCGTGGCCGTTCCAGCTCTTCGCATGGAAGAGGACGTCTATCGTGGTCTGCTCAGTTGCTATTGTCGGCCAATACACCTGGGTCTCGAGGTTCTGCCCGCTGACCTCGGAATGCACGTTCACCTCGGACAGCCAGCTGCTCCAGTCCTCTTGCCCTCTGTTCGTGTCGAACCTCATCAGTCTGGAAAGGGCGACCTCTCCGTTCGTGCCATACACTTCGATTATGAAATCTGCGCCGATCCCCCTGATCTGATAACCGGTACCATAGCTCCTGTCAACGTCAATGAAGATGTGAACCGTGTCCGCCCTGCGGGTGGTAGGTTCGCCCTGCAGGACGCTTCCGCTCACCCTCAGGTAGAACGATACATACTCCACGTTGTTCTCGACCGCCGTCTCGATGATGTCGATGTTGGGATTGATCATGAAGTCTCCAGAGCTCTGCGTTCTCGAGGCGTCTGTCCAATCGCTGAACTGACCGTCGATTCTGATGCTGCCCATGGTCGCGACCTCCTCTCCGACAGGACCGAACAGCGAGGACATCAGCAGCGCCACAGCGATCAGTGGTATGAGAAGCACCTTCCAGCGACTGAACTTCGCTTCAGATGAGAACCTCCCACTGCCCAGACCGTTCGTCAATCCCAGCCCATTGGTGACCCCGTTTGTGAGTCCGGATCTGAAGGATCTCAGGCCATTGACGACCCCTTTTGTCAGGCCGTTGACCCTGCCGAGTCCGTTGACCAGTCCGTTTGTCAGGCCGTTCACTCTCCCTACTCCGTTGACCAGTCCGTTCGTCAGGCCGTTCACTCTTCCCCTGAGACCGTTCACGAGCCCATTCGTGCGTCCCCTGCCATTCGTCAGGCCATTCGTGCGTCCTCGACCGTTCGTGAGCCCATTTGTCCTTCCTCTGCCGTTGGTGAGTCCGTTGGTTCGCCCACGTCCCTTTCCATTCGTCAATCCGTTGGTTCGTCCAGGTCCCCTGCCGACGCTCTTCCTGGCCAGTCCGTTCGTCAGGCCTACGCGGGCGGTAGACGGCGCGGGCTCCTTCTCCCGAGGTGTCTCTTTGGCCTCTGGAGCTATTCTGGGCTTTCTCGACTTCAGCTCCGCTATCTCCCGTCTCAACATCTCTCTCTTGTCAGCCTCTGCGGGCTTCGGGACTTCGATATCGGCCGGCTCTACAATGGGCTCAGGTACCCCAATCAGGGACGTGTCGAATCGGGCACCGCAGTTCTCGCACTCGACAGCATCTTCGGAGACGGATTGTCCACACATGGGACACTCGTACGGCTGTTCTCTCACGACCTCTTCTCTCGCAACCTCTTCCTTGTCATATGACAGGGCCATCTCACGGCACTTGATCGCACTCTCCCTGTCGCCCAGTCGAGCGTGTATCTTCGCCTTGAGTATCCAGACACCCGGATAGCGGGGGTCCAGGTCCGTGAGCCTGTCGAGGGCCTCTAACGAACGTTCGTGGTTGCCGATCTTCTCGTAAGTGGCACCCTTGACAAAGAGAGCGTCTATGTCCTCTGGATCTCGGTCCAGCTTCACGTTGCAGACTCTCATTATGCGGTTGATGTCCATCCCGCCGATGTCTGCCGTCGACTCGTTCATACCGCAGTTGTCACAGAACTTCGTCCCGTTCGGAATGGTCTCCGAGCAATAGGAGCACTCTCTGCCGGGTTCTTGGGGTTCCGGCGGTGCTGTCTCTTTGGGCTTCTCGGCGCCCTTCGTGGAGTAGACGAGCGCTTGCTTGTAGCATTCCGTCGCCTCATCTGTCCTGCCAAGCTCCTTGAGGGTGTTCGCCTTGGAGGCCCACGCTCCAACGTGGGACGGATCTGAACTCAGAATCTTGTCAAAGCATTTGAGAGCTCTCTCAGGCTCACCCTGGAGGAGCAGTCTTGTACCGAGGTCAAACCACATCTGCGGGCTCTCTGTTTCGGGGACGTCCTCGGTCTTCTCAGGAGCCTCCTTCGCTTTCTGCTCCTTCACATCATTCCCGATTCCGGAATCGCTCACAGCCAGAGGAACATAGTTCGAGTCCACTTTGGTGTTCTTCATCGAGAGCACGCCCACCTTTCTCACTATTCGGTCCCCTTCCCGGGTGCGTTCGATGTCGATGACCCCGTCAAAGGGCTGGAGCAGCGTGGAAAGCGTGACGCCATCGTGCATCTCCTTCTCCACTAGGAACAGGGACGTGAAGCCGATCTTCTCAAGCTTGGCCTTCGTGCTCTGAGCGAACCCGTAGACCTTCTGGATATCATATTCGTTCAGAGCGGGGGAGAGTATCTCCACGACGGCCCTCTTCTCCGTGCTCTCGTCCAGGTCGGCAATGGCCCGGCTGAACGCGATCCCCACGTTAATCAGGTCAACGGAGCACCTGAGGACGCCCTTGTCCTCCTCTATGTCGATGATGGCCTTCTCCTTGTGGGAGTACCAGTCTATGATCCTCAGCAGTCTCTTCTTCAGGAGGTCTTCGGCGTCGATGCCAATCGCCAGCATTCCCCGCTTGAACTCCTCTGGCGAGACCGAGGACAGAGCGACGACGACCGCTTCGCCCTTCTGGATCCCCTCCTTCAGGAAGCTCAGCGCGAGGTCGTACTTCTCGTTCCCCGATGGCCCCTGCACCGCAACCGACGTCTTTCGTGGAATTCCTCCCTCGATGAGGGAGTCAATGACCTTGATGCCTATTCTGGCTCTCTCGACCATCCTACACCACCTTCTCCCCGGACATGACCTCGATTCCTCTCGGAGTGATGAGGAAGGGATGCTTCGCGGTGTCGTGCTTCGTGAACCTCATCTTCCTGACCGTCAGGGTCCGGCGAAGCTCTCCTCTCACATCCTCCAGTCCCAGGACTATGAAGGAATCCGCAACGAACTGCTCCACCCCGAACCTCGTGAGGCACTGATCCTCCAGCGACTCGGTGATGAGAATCGTCGTCAAATCCTGCTGTCGCAGGT
>JAGMAI010000083.1 GCA_023130895.1 Thermoplasmata archaeon | reverse complement strand
TCCCGCAGCGCGGCCTTCCTCAGCAGGCGCTTCACGACGTTGACTATGTTCCCGCCGCAGAGCGGGTACTTGGCGGCTATCCTCGCGTAGTCTATGCTCTCCGCCGGCGCACCGCTGGGCATCAGCCTTCCGAATATCTCCGCCTGCTCCCGCGGGGACGGTCGCGGGAAGAATATCACCGTGTCGATCCTCCTCTCCAGCGCGTGGTCCATGTTCATCGGCAGGTTGCTCGTCAGCACCGTAATCCCCTTCTGATTCTCGATCATGGACAGCAGGAAGGACGTGTCCCTGTTGATGAGCGCGTCCGTGGAATCGAACACGGGGATGCGGCTCGAGAAGAGCGCGTCCGCCTCGTCGAAGAGGAGTATGTCCCCGTTCTCCGCGGCCTCCTCGAAGACGCGCTGGACGTTCCTCATCGTCTCCCCGATGTAGCAGCTGGTCATGCTTGCTAAGTTGACCGCCAGGAGCTTCTTGCCCAGCAGGTGGGCGATGGCCTCGGCCGTCATCGTCTTCCCCGTGCCTGGTGGCCCCGTCAGCAGTATCGACGTCCCGGAGTGCCTCTCCAGCGTCTCGCCAGCGCCCCATGTCTCGTATATCGTGTCCCTGCTCCTCACTTCTGCAACGGCGGTCAGGATGTCGCTCTTCACTTCCTCGGGAAGGACCACGTCCCCGAGCCTGTACCTGGGCTCGATCCTGCGGGACGGCGCTTCCTTCCCGCGCTCTCCCAGCCTGAGCTTGCCGCGGAACTCGAACTTCGAGGGTGCTTCCATCTCCGACAGCCAGCCCTCGACCAGCGGGATTGCCTTCTCGACGTCGCTGTCGGTGACCTCGGCGGAATGCCTCATCCGGGCGCTCGCCTCCGCGAACCTAACCATCGAACCGAAGAGGCCGAGGTGGCAGAACTCGCGGTGCTGGCCCGACTCGAGGCTTGACATGTGGATCAGGGCCCTCCTCACCTTCCGGAGGAGCCGCTCGGGAATGCGCGGTTCCAGCGAGTCCTGCGAGTAGTGGATGTACTCCTCGAGACGGTAGATGTAATCCGAGCTATGAGGGGCCTCTTCCAGACCCCGCTCGGAGTACATCCTGAACAGACCGTCCGCCAACCTGGGCATGCTCTCCGCCTCGCCGACGTGGACGTAGTCGAAGCACTCGAGCAACGCGGCGGGGACTCCCCTGAAGGCCATTCCATCACTGTACTCGTAGCTCTCGAGCTCCGTCGTGTCGATGATCATGAGCAGCGACGTCTCCACTCCTTCCACCTTCGACGGACTGAACTCGCGCATCACCTTGTTCGCGAAATCGACGGACCCCTCGTCAGAGACTCCATCGACTATCGTGATGCCGCCGTCGCACACGGTCAGGTCGGGGAACTCGTCGGACTCCCATATCCCCCGCCTGAAATCGTTGAGCGTACACATCTCGAGCCTGTCGGCCAGGGAGCGCAGGAAGCACCTTAGCGGAACGCTCGGATTGACGACGGCGATGTTGATGGACCCGCGAAGGAGGATGTCCCCGACCTCCCGGCTCACCCCGCCGAACATCTGGAGCATGAGCGCCTCGCCCAGCTTGCTGTCCAGGACATCGCCCGCGGAGAGCGACCTCAGCATCAGGTCCTTGAACTCCCCGCTCGGCAGCTCAGCGACCTTGCCCTTTCTTTTCATTCTTGACCTTCTCGTTGTATCACCTCAATAGATAGTCTATCCTTCCCGTCGTTCAGAGCTTGTCGAAAATAGAAGAGTTCATCTGCAGACCGTCTCAGCGGGAGGCTGACCTTCTCGCGC
>JAGMAI010000082.1 GCA_023130895.1 Thermoplasmata archaeon | reverse complement strand
TCAGCGGGGAACTGAGGCACGTGCAGGGAGGGAAGAGAAGGAGGATATGCTACTTCCTGACATCGCGGGGAATGGACGGCGCGCGGGAAATCGAGACGAGGATAGGAGGCGAGCAGATCGAGCTGCTCAACGCCCCGGGTGGGACGAGAACGGTCAGACTTCAGGAAATTCCCGCCCTTCTCGCGGACGGGTCCACAATTCTGGACATCGTGACGCACGTCCGCAAGTCAGCGTTCGACGTGGCGGAATACCGGAAGAAGATGATGCAGAAGAGAAGGCCAGTCGCTTCCAGGCTTCCCCGGCTTCGCAGGTTCTTCGGCAGACGGAAGGAGCTGAAGATGGTCAAGGATTTCTTGCGTTCCAAAGACCAGCGGATTCTGGCGATACGCGGAATCGCGGGCATCGGCAAGAGCACGCTTGCGGTGAAGGCCATGGAGGAGCTGAAGGGTGAAACGAATCTGTTCTACTATCAGCTCAAGGACTGGACGACGCTGCGAAGCCTCCTTCTGAGCCTCTCCAAGGTCCTCAGCGAACTCGAAAGGAATGACCTAAAGTTCTACTTGGATTCGAATAAGGAGATAGACATGGACGAGGTGGGACTCGTCCTTGAGGAGTGTCTCCGCGGTCTGGACGGGATCATGGTCCTGGACGACTGCCAGTTCGCGAAAGGCGATGTGCTCGATTTCCTGAGATTCTCCATGGGATTCCTCGGGGCCTCCAACGGATTCAGGATGATTGTGCTGGGAAGGCGGATACCGCCGTTCTACGACACGCGGGATGTGAGCGTCAGGAAAATCGTCGTCGAGATGGAGCTCGGCGGACTCAGTGCGAAGGGGTGCAGGGAATTCCTGTCCTCGCGCAACTTCCCGAGGGACGAGTTCGACGAGATGATCAAGAGGACGGAAGGGCACCCCCTGTTCCTGGAACTGGTTGACTCGTCAACTCAGGTTGTTGCCGGGGATGTGAAGAGATTCCTCAGGCAGGAGATAGCGTCCAAGCTGAGCGAGAAGGAGGGAGCGATTCTATCTATCGCTTCGGTCTTCCGAGAACCGGTGAGTGCGAGCGCGCTCTTCGCCGAGGAGAAGCTGGACCACGGTGTGATAGACTCTCTCACATCCCAGTCCCTGTTCTCTGAAGACGTCCGCGGGAGGTTTGTGATACACGACGCCGTGAGGGAATTCTTCTATGAACAACTCCCGGAACCCACGAGGATTGACTACCACCGCCATGCTGCAGAATACTACTCGAACTTCTCCGATTCCGCATCCATTCTAGAGGCCCAGTACCACTTCGTGAAAGGAGGGCTCTTTGACCGAGCTGCGGAACTCATGTCTTTGCACGGAGGGAACTTGCTACGCAAAGGGTATTCTCAGAACCTGTTGGAGACCCTGGAGGACATGGGCGATCCTTCGTCTTGGCGACCATTCGCAGCCGAGGTGTTCCTGCTTCGAGGAAAGACGTTCAACATGGCCGGCAGATGGAAGGATGCTATCGAGGACTTCAGGGGATCCGAGAAGGTTTCCACTGCGGATGGCGATGTTGATTTGGCGCTCGAGGCCGCCTCTGAGATTGGAGAGATCATGCGCAAGCAGGAACTGGACGCAGAAGCTCTGGATGTCTTACAGAATGCAAACGATAGGATCACTGAGAGGACGGATGCGTCCGTGACCACTGGAGTCTACAGGAACCTAGCAATGGTTCACGCTGCCCAAACCGATTTCGATGATGCCTACGACTACCTTGGTCTGATGGATGATTTGACATCTGAACATCCCAACGGGGCTGAACGGGCGGACTATCTCACGACAAAAGGCTCAGTCCTTTCACTTCAACACCTGGATGAAGAAGCGTACGAGGCAAGGAAGGCGGCAGTCGAGGTTTGTGAGGAGAATCATGATGTGCTAAGACTTGCCAACGCATACAACGGCCTTGGCATGTCACTCTATCGCCTCGGGAAGAACGACCTCGCTCTGGACTATTTTGACCGAGCCATCAAGTTCGCGCAGAGAATCGGAGATGTTCGCACTCAAGGGCCCCTGTTGTTCAATGCGGCTTCCATCTACATCGAGAAACCAGACTTGTCGAAGGCTGAGAGCTACCTTGATAGTGCGAGAGAGATATTCGATCGCCTGGAGGAGAAACGAAATGAGGCCTTCGTTGAACTCTCCCTTGCCTTCGTGAGCTTCAAGAGAGGTGATATGGATGAAGCAGCCGAACGTCTGCAGAAACACCTCGGCGAAGTCGAGGAGCACGGCACCCCAGTCGACCTCATCGAGTCTAACAGGACAGCCGGCGAGCTGTACAAGGAGATGGGAATGACAGATCAAGCAAGAGAATGTTTCGAGCTTGCCCTCTCCTTCACCGACAGACTCGGCAAGACGCAGCGTTTGCTCGAACCGTCCCGGGAATTGAAAGATGGAAGAAGGCTTTCGTAGGCTGCCTCGCCTAGTTCGTGTCTATTACAGGTGGCCTGGGCCCGCTTGTCCCGTCCGTTGGGTCCGAGCCGCCAGCGCACTCCTCCAGATTCGTGAAGTCATCAAGGTCAGGGTCGTCGTCCGCGTCGAAACTGAGATCCCCGAAATAGTGGATCTCCCAAGAGTCGGGAAGCCCGTCCTGATCCGTATCCTCGTCCGCTACAATGTTCCTCGAGGCCAAAACCACCACGAGGAGCAAGGCTAGCACACCGAATGCTATCATTGTCTTCATTTTCTCCTCCCCCTTTGTTAGAGAACTGGTAATAGATTGGATAGCTGAGTTATAAAGACTATCTCAGACATGTAGTTTTTTGGAACAACGAACGACGAGCCCGACATCGTCCGAAACGACTAGAATAACCACAAGTCGGCGACGATGCTCCGAAAACCAGGCAAGAGGAGCAATTGCGTACCCATCAATACAAATACGCCTTCGGAATCTCCGATATTGGATTCCGCATGGCCTTTACCGCATTCCATTGCGCCCTCGTTTGGCCTTTGTTCATCCTGAAACCAAAGAGGTTCGATTTCATCGGGCTCAGCGTCGGCGCGGTCATTCCGGATCTGTTCATACCTTTCTTCTACGTCCTTCCCGTGTATGAGGAACCCGCGCGGATCATCACTCACTCGCTGATAGGCGCCTTCACGTTCGATTTCGTCCTGGCCCTCATAGCGGCCCTGTACGTCGTGCCCAAGGTGATCCGATACTTCAAGAGGACATCCCCTGACCCGAGAGGCTACAAGTTCGCTGGAATCGATGTCCTCGAGCAGCGGGGCAGCCTGCTAGTCATTGCATGCTCGATACTGATAGGCACAACGAGCCACGTCCTACTGGACATCCTGTATCACGGAGGCAGCCCGGTCTTCTATCCGCTGCCTTCCGTCATGTTCCCCCTCGACGAGGTGCTTCCCTGGGAGATCTTCGTGCACGGGACCATTCTGCTCGCGTTCGTCCATCTCGCCTACGTGTATTGGTGGAAGATGGGCAGCTAGAATCGGAACTCCGTCACCGTCCCCAAAAGCCTTATCAACACCATAGTGAATCAGGGGATGAGGAGGGAACAAATGAGCGTGCCAAAGAGGAAGAGTGAGTCAGAGTCCCGAGAATCCAAGTTCATGGCGTACGTGCTGATGTTGCTCGGGATTGCGTTGATCCCCGTGGGCATCATACTGACGCTGCTCCGGGAATGCGACATCCGTTGCTCGTTCGTGTACATGCAGCAGGGTATGGTGGTGGTCGGCGTGGGCCTCTTCCTGATCTTCCTTGCCATACTCTTCATGCTGGTTGTTCCGGTGAGGAGACCAGCAGCACCGATTCCGGTGGTACCGATGCCAGTTGTGCCACCCGCCAACGTCTGCACGGGCTGTGGAGGACTTCTGATGTGGATACCGGACCAGCAGCGCTGGTACTGCAACACGTGCAAGGTGTACAAGTAGGGTCGCGACCGTTCTTCGAGCTGCGTGTTCTCGGGATTCGCCGGACATTACGTTTTGTAGATGTCAGAGGACAAGCACGGTTGTGAGCGGAGGGTGGCAAAAGGCTCTTAAGCCCGTAGCTGATATGTGGTATCGGCTTCTAAGCCAGGGGGCGCAGAGGGAGGAACGATTTCGCTTTGTCTCCCAAGGAGGAGGTAGCATGAGGAACGCAAGATTTCTTTCAATGGCGGTGTTGACAGTATTTCTCTTGAGTGCGACTACTGTAGCGCTGCCGCGTGATGTGGGTGGACCCCAGGTCGATGGCGATCTGGGACTTCCTGGCATTCAGTCGGGCTTGGGAGGGCCACTCCCGCTGTACAGTCCGAACCCGAACAGCTCTTGGACGCACAGCCTGACGCATTCTGGAGACTTCAAGAGAACTATCACGAACGCGTCCCTCAGTGGCACGAAGGTCAGCTTCGTCGGCATGGGGATAGCGGGGGACTTCGAGCTTGTCGTTACAGGGATTTTCAGAAACGCAAACCTCGAGATTGAGGTCCTGAACCTCGAAGTGGGTGGCACTCTGACCGTGAACGTAGTGAACAATCCGTTTCTACTTGACCTGGATGTGAAGGTCGGCGGAAACAAGGTCGGGAAAGATCTCCACGTGCTCGTGCAGCACAACTTCGTGTCCAACATGGACGTCCTTGTCGGCCAGAACAGGGCATGCTTCGGGATGCTAGCTCAGGTCCTGGATAACTCGATCGATTACAACTTCATCGGGAGCTTCAGGGAGAACGTCGTGAAGGAAGACATGATCATTGAGATCAGCAAGAACCACCGCCCTGCAGGGTGGCCCGAGCTATTCCAGAACATGAAGGTCTATATCATCGACAACCACGCCGTTCAGCTGGGCATGCGCATCTACATCCAGCAGAACATCATGGCAACGCTGGGGCTTCCTCAGATGTACATTAAGGTTAAGTTCAACGGTGCAGGGACGGATATGTTTGTACGCGTGCTAGCCAACGAGGCCTATCCAACGGGCACTATCGAGTTCGTCATGTTCGACAACGCGTGTGACGTGCGCATGGACATATTCATGTACGGCAACAAGGCCAAGGACGTCAAGGTCGACATAGTCCGCAACTACGGCTGTGTCGCGTCGTACCTCGCTGTCCAGAATGACGCAGTAGGCCCAGCCGTCAAGGAATCCCCGAAATGCATGCAGCAGACTGGCGGTGATGGTGACGGCGACGGGCTCACCGACCTCTATGAACAGATGGTCGGGACGGACAAGACGAATCCTGACACGGACGGGGACGGTATCTGGGATGGCTGGCACGACAAGAACGGAAACAAGGTCTGGGACGGAGACGAGAGGCATGGAGAGATCGGTGATCCGGACCATCCCGCTCAGAAGTTCTCCGGGAGTGTTGACAGACTCGTCCGCCCGCCCAAGCACGATCCGAACCCGATATGCTGCGATATCTACGTGGAGATAGACCAGACCAAGGGTCAGAAGAAGTTCCCCAAGCAATCGGTCGGCCTGCTCGAGAAGAAGTTCGAGAAGCACCGAATCAAGATACACATCGACAACGGCTGGCCGGGCAAGGGAGGCGGCGGGCAGACGCTGCCAACGAAGCTGGACAAGTACAATGACACGAAGTTCCTGCACTTCAGGCAGCTGCTCGGTCAGAAGAACGACTTCTACGACTTCAAGGACAGCAGTAAGTACTTCGATCCGATGCGCCAGGACATCTTCCATTACGCGATTATCGGACCCTACCTGTCATTCGAGAAGGGCGGGAAGATCATCCACAAGAACACAACAACGGGGCTTGCCGAGTATCCTGGCGACGACTTTGCCCTTGGGGGAAAGGCCATCGACAACTTCATCAGGAAGAACTACGCGAAGAAGGACTGGAAGAGCGTGAAACCGAAGATCCTTGCGAGGACGTTCATGCATGAACTGGGTCACAACATGAAGCTCACCGACACATACACGGCGTCAGACGAACCGCTCACGGTGATGTATGGCTACATCAGCACGGTGAAACCACTTGACTACAAGCAGTCTGCGGAATGGGCCGCTCTGTATCCAGAGGGAGTGATTGAACCCAGAGACTGAGTGCTACTCGAGTGTGATGGAGTAGATCATCCTCTCCTCGGGGAGGTCCCTGATTCCGATGCTCACACCCATGCCGATCTTGAGGTCCTCCTCTTTTCCATCGAGCCAGCCGACCAGCCGTCCGCCACCCTCGACGTCCACCAAGCATATCGTGTAGGGGACGTCATCCTCGAACCCGGCGGGTGCGGCGTGGATCGTGGTGTATGTCACCAGGGTCCCCTTGCCCTCGCAATCCACCCACTCCATTTCCTCGTCCAAGCACTCGGGACAGTCCATTCTCGGCGGGAGATAGATGTTCTTGCACTTCTTGCACCTGGTGGCGGATATCTTGCCCTCCTTCAGCCTCTCCTCAATCCCATCGACCTTCGAGAAAGGAACGAAATCAACCTTGCCTAGTTTTCCCAAACCATCACCTCCTGAGAATGTTGACGAAGCAGTACTGTCCGATACCGCCGACGTTGTGCATCAGCGCGATCTCGGCCCCGTCGACCTGTCGTTCGCCCGCCTCACCCCTGAGCTGCTTCACGGCCTCGACCGCCATGGAGACGCCCGTTGCGCCGACAGGATGACCCTTGCTCTTCAGCCCGCCGTCCACGTTCACGGGAATCCTCCCGCCAATGTGCGTCTCGCCTTCCTCGATCATCTTGCCGCCACCGCCCTTCTCGCAGAAACCGAGGTCCTCGTAAGCGAGGATCTCAGCGATCGTGAAGCAGTCGTGCACATCGGCCACGTCGACATCCTTGGGCTCGATCCCCGCCATCTTGTACGCGTTCCGAGCCGCATCGATGGCACTGGGGATCTCGCTGAGCTTCTCTCTCCTGAGGACGGACATCGGCGCGGTTGCGGAGCCTAGTCCCGCCATCCATATCGGGGTCTCTGCCTTCTTGGCGGTCTCCTCGTTCGTGACTATCATGCACGCGGCGCCATCCGCGTTGGCGCAGCAGTCGTACAGCGTTAGCGGGGAAGCGACTATCCGCGAAGCGAGCGCTTTCTCGGCCGTGATCTCCTTCTGGAACATCGCATTCGGATTCTTCGTGCCGTAGTGATGGTTCTTCACGGCGACCGCAGCCATCTGCTCTCTCGTGGTACCGTACTCGAACATGTGCCTGTGAGCGAACATGGCATAGTATCCGGGGAATGTCGTCCCGAATCCGGATTCCCACTGAACATCCCCGACCCTGCCCATGAGCGCGAGGATCTCAGGTGTGGAGAGCTCCAGCATCTTCTGCACACCGAGCACGGCGACGGTGTCGTAGATTCCCGCCCGAATGTAGGCGTCGGCGGTAGCGAGAGCAGCGCTGCTAGACGCGCAGGCGGCCTCCACCAGGAACGTCGGCTTGGGGTTCATGCCGAGGTACTCAGCGACGACGCCCGACAACGATCGTTGCCTGTGATACTCCGGAGATGAACCGACGATGAGCGCGTCCAGGTCCTTCTGATGCAGCCCGCAGTCCTCGAGGGCCTCCCTGAAAGGCTCGAACGCGAGCTCTTGTACCGTCACTTCTCTTCTCCCGAACTTGCCATGACCTATCCCAACAACGCCTGTCCGCATGTGGTCACCTCATATGTACTGACCGCCGTCTACCTTAATGACCTCTCCGGTCGTGTGTCTGGACTTCTCGCTGCAAAGGAAGACGACGCAGTTCGCCACGTCCTCGGGTTTGCCGATCCGGCCGAAGACGGTCTCGTCCCTCGCTATCTGCAGGAACTTCTCCGGGATCTGCGACATCATCTCGGTCTCTATCATGCCAGGCGCGACCGCGTTGACGTTCACGCTGGACCGCCCGAGTTCCTTCGCGAGAGCCTTGGTGAGCGCGATTATGCCTCCCTTCGAGGCGGAGTAGTTCGTCTGTCCGAACTTGCCCCTTAGGCCGTTGATGCTAGTGATGTTGACTATCTTGCCGGAGCCCTGCCCCTTGAATATCGGCGAGGCGGCTCGGATGTAGTTGAAGTATCCCTTGAGGTTGACCTCGATGACGCGATCCCACTGTTCCTCCGTCATCTTCCAGATCACGCCGTCCCAGTTGATGCCAGCGTTGCACACGAGTATGTCCAGCCCGCCGAACTCCTTGACGACCTTCTCGACCATGTTCTGCGCGTCCTCGAAGCTCGAGACGTCCGCCTGGACGACGAGGCCCTTCCTCCCCATCTTCTCGATCTCGGCGACGACAGCCTTCGCCTCTTCGTCGTGCTTCCTGTAGTTTATCGCAACGTTCGCGCCTTCCTCCGCGAGCTTGAGCGCAATGGCGGTCCCGATTCCCAGGCTCCCTCCGGTCACAATTGCATTCTTTCCTTCCAGTTCCATTGTATCCCCCTCAAAGAAAGTTTAATAGGCGGAGCGCGTTAATGCGGCGACTCTATTTAATCCTTAGCGAGGGGAGGTTAATGGCCAGAACGGAGAAGGTTTTGAGTGCGAAAGAGGCGGTCGAGCGCTTCATGAAGGACGGATGTTTCGTCGCCATCGGCGGGATGCACATGCACAACAACACGATGGCACTCATTCGCGAGGTCATCCGGCAGAACGTCGGAGCCGGAAGGCTGATCACGAGCCCCTCTGGCTCCGTGAACGCGGACATGCTCATCGGCGCGGGTCTTGTGGACGAGCTCTACTGCGCGTACGTCGGAATGGAGCACCTCGGACTCGCTCCCAACTTCAGGAAGTTCGCGGAGAGCGGGAAGCTGAAGGTCCGCGAGTGCGATGAAGCGTTCGTCACGTACACGCTCCGAGCGGGGGCGAGCTCCATGCCCTTCATTCCACTGCCGAAAGGTCTGGAGGCGACTTCCGTGCCGTCCATGAACGAGGATGACTACAGGTGGACGTCGGACCCCTTTGGCGGGGAGAAGGTCGCGTGCCTTCCTGCGCTGCAACCAGATGTCGCCCTGGTTCACTGCCAGAAGGCGGACCAGTACGGGAACGCGATATTCGAGGGCAGCAAGTTCAACGACTTCCTTATGGTCAAGGCGAGCGACAAGGTCATACTCCAGGTAGAGGAGGTCGTGCCGCACGAGTACATGCTCGAGAATGCCATGCGCGTCGATGTTCCTGCGTTTCTCGTCGATGCCGTTGTCAATGCGCCGTTCGGCTGCCATCCAACAGCGTCGCATCGGTATTACCGGTTCGATGAGGGTCACATCAAGGAATACCTGAGAGCGTGCAAGGAGGATTTCGACGCATACCTGGACAAATACGTTCGCGGGCCGAAGGACAATGAGGAGTACCTGGAGGTGATCGGTGGGCGGGAGAAGGCCAAGGAGCTGATAGAGGGGGGCGTCCCATGGTAGAGGTCAAGACCGCTGAGCTGATGGCCTCGGTCCTCTCGAAGCATCTCGAGGACGGGGATGTCGCCATCATGGGCGCCTTCAGCGCGATACCGATGCTCGCTTCCCGCTTGGCCCAGATGACCCACGCCCCGAACCTGACGTACATCGCTGGTGGGAGCGGGGCCATCAATCCTCTCCTGGAACCGCTCGTCGCGTCCTCGTGTGACGACAGGCTCCTGAAGGCGGAAGCCGTACTCCCGTTATCCGACGTCATAGACTTCGAGGCGAAGACGGAGATCGACATCTTTTTCGCGGGCGGGCTCCAGATCGACAAGCAGGGGAGCTGCAATCTCCTCGGCGTCGGGAAGCCCGGCGAGATCAAGTTCCGCGGTCCTGGTTCTGTCGGACTGCCGTTCCTTTCGCGGGCGAGAAGGTTTGCGATCTACGCGATGAACCACAACGCACGAACGTTCGTCGAGAAGGTGGATTTCATCAGCGGGCCCGGGTTCGTCGATGGCAAGGACTTCCCTGGCGGTGGGCCGTCTCTGGTCGTCACGCCGATCTGCGTGATGGACTTCCATGAGGAGAGAATGCAGTTGAAGTCCGTTCATCCGGGCGTTTCGGTGGACGATGTGGTGCAGAATACGGGTTTTGAGCTGAGAATCCCCGATAACGTGCCTCAGACGGGACTTCCAACTGAAGAGGAACTGGAGCTCATGCGGGAAATCGACCCGCTCGGTGTTGCGAGGAACTCACTGTAACCCTTTTCTGACTAACCCAGGCTCTCCGCGTGTAGGTCTAGGTGGTCGGTCTCGATCTCAACAAGTGCACTGAAGAACTCCTTCAACCTCGGCTCTGTCGCCCTATCCCTGAACGTCGAGTACGCCTTGATTGCGCGGTCCTCCCTGTCCCAGCCTTCCTGCGTGTTCTCTTTGAACTCCTGGCTGCACGTCCCCGCCTCGATCGGCGGCTTGGAGATCTTCAGGAACTTGCATATCGCGCTCGCGTGCTCGCTCTCCACCTTCCTCAGCGACTTGAACTTGGCGAAGCCGTACTCGTCCCCGCTGTTCTTGGCCACGTTCTCCGCGCACGTGTAGAACGACGTATTGCCCAGCTCCAGCTTCAACGCCGCCTCCAGGTCCTCGCGGGCCTGGTCGCTCAGCTCGACGTCGAACTCTTGCGGGGTCCACTTGTCCGCTTCCACGAAATACTGAGCCGTCGCGCCGCAGAAAGGACACCGAGAGGGCGGCTCGGTCCCTATGTAGGGGTCACCGCAGATCCTGCACCTAAATACCTTCACCTTTGTCATATCTCTCACCATTTGACTGGGCGAATCAGGCAGAACAGGAGGATTATAATACGTTTTCCACCGATTGATTCGGCTATGGTATGGCGATCCCTCTTATCAGACTCGGGTCGCCCGCCTCCAGGAGCGCGAAACCCTCGTTGATCTCGTCCAGCTTGAACCTATGAGTCACGAGTTCCTTGACGTCCATCTTCCCGTGCTTCACCAGGTCGATGACCTTGGGGAAGTCCTGCAGCCCGCACCCGAGCGAGCCCTTGATTTCGATTTCGCGGAACATGATCTTGCCAGCGTTCAATGAGATGTTCTTGTGCGTGTAGCCGACGACGACTACTCTGCCTCCCCAGCGTACTGAGTTGAAGGCCTGCTCTATCGTCGTGGGATGGCCTATGACTTCCATGGCTATGTCCGCGCCCACGCCCGTGAACCGTCTAATCCGCTTGGCGACGTCCTCCTCCTTCTTTGCGTTGATAACCTCCACCGCGCCCGCTTTCTTCGCCATCTCCAGCTTCTCGTCGAAGATGTCAACTGCGATGACATTCCCTCCTGCTAGAGTTGCCATCTTGACCGTCGCGAGACCGACGCCGCCGCAGCCAAATATCACGACGTTGTCGCCCGCCTGGACCTCCGCCCGGTTGACGACCGCATGGTAAGGCGTGGAGATCGCATCCGAGATTATCGCGCCCTCCTCGAGCGGGACCTCGTCCGGGAGCTTGAAGGCGAAGGCGGCGGGAAATGCCACGTACTCCGCGAAACCTCCGTCCCTGTGATTGCCGACCATGACCTGGTTCGTGCACAGCGTTCCCCGCCCGGTCCGGCACATGATGCATTCGCCGCACGAGAACACCGGCGGGATGAGCACCTTGTCTCCCTTTTCCACGCCCTCGACCGCCGAACCCATGTCCTCGACCGTCCCGCTAATCTCATGGCCGAGTATGATCGGCGGCTTCTTGAACGTCGGAACCCCGTGCAGGTAGTGCAGGTCCGTCCGGCAGAGCCCGCAGGCGGCGACCTTCACCAGCAGGTCGCAGTCATCGACCTTCGGCATCGGAACGTCCTCGATCTTCAGTGGCTGACCCTTCTCATAGAACACAGCAGCTTTCATAGTCCTCCCCGCGTGGGAATGATTAGCGGTTATAAAGAATTTGACCCTTACAAGTGGGGGCAGTTGCGCTCTGCGCCGTTTGGGGAATGAGCCAAGCTATTTATACAGGCGTTGGATGGAATCAGATGTGAAGGTCAGGCTCCGCCTTTTGAGCTCCCTCAGGCAGATCGTTGGTGAATCGGAGTTGGAGGTCGAATTCGCTGGCGGTAGCGTCGAGAGTCTAGTCAAGGAGGCGGGAAGGAAGAACACCCAGCTCGGCGAGGCGGTATTCGCGGAGGACGGAAGCATCGACTACTCCATCAACGTCATTCTCAACGGAAGGCCGCTGACGGAAAGCGCGATGAAGGAACATGTCAGAGACGGCGATGAAGTGACACTGCTCGCAGCGGCGGCAGGCGGATAATTTCTTATGAACGCTCCTCGGTCTCTTCCTCCTGGCCGATGTAGGTCATCTTCCCTAGACCGAATCCAACGAGGGCGCCTGAAGATATCAGCCCGACGGTCCCCATGACCATGCTGACCACCGCTGCCATGAAGCTGTAGCTGCATAGGCCAGTGAGCATCCCCCAGCAATGGTTCGGGTCGATCAGGAAACTCGCGGTCCAAACCAGGAGGGGCAGTCCGATCAGCACCGTGAGGAAGGCGAAAGCCCGTCTCCCCAACTTCAGGCGCTTCTTGTAGATCAGGAGTACGGCGACGAGCAGAGCAGGAAAGACAAGCATGGCTATCAGGCACGTGGGGAAGAACAGGACTGCTCCGACGGAGAAGACACTGAGCATGGCCCCTGGGACGAAGATGGCGTCGTCATACCTGCCCGTCCTTCTTGAGACTATCCAGGCAGACCACATGGCCAGTCCCGCCACTGTCCCAAAGAAGCCCAGCAGGAAGTACGGGAAGCCCTCGACCATCTCCCCTCGCGTCCCGCTCAGGTGGATCGTCTGATAGTCTGCCACGGACCACTTCCCCGACCAGTGGGCCTCGTCTATCGTATAGACGACGTTCGTGTCCCTTATGTTCACCTCGCCGAAGAACCGGACCTTCCCGTTGCAGAAGACCCAGCCCGTGCTGGATCCGTAGTGGAAGTCGGTGCGCGCGGTCGTGTTGGTGACCGGATCGACTACGTCCGTGTATCCATAGTCGTGAATGTAGTCTGCATGGGCCGCCCCGTGGATCCCGCTGGAAAGGGGGCTCAGGAGAACAGCGATCACGAGAAATGGGACGAGCGTGGCGACGACGAAGGAGACAATCTCTGTGACGCTCAGCCGGACTCCGTCCTTCCCTCCACTCGAATCACCCCTCATTGTTTGGCTGAGTCACTTCCGCGGATTTAATTGTTGCGGCGGCTCCGCAGTGAACGGGAACTCGGTGCAGTTCTCCTCGCCTGGGGTCCCCCGCGGTTCCGGCGAAAGGGTTAAGACATACTCAAATGTTGCACGGATTGGAGGGAATCCAATCAGCAAGAAAGGCATCTTGGGAATGGCCCTGATATTCGCATCCATCGCTTGGATGGGTCTATTGGGAGTGACCGACTCAGGGCAGCCGCTGCTGTGGGCGCTCGGATTCGCCCTCCTTCTCGCGGGAGGGGTCCTCTCGACCTACGCCTTCTACTGGGAGGTCGAGGCGCTCTCATACGAGCCCCATCCTGGCACTGCTTGCCCTAGGTGCGGCAGACCAATGACCTGGATGGAAGAGCACCGTCGGTGGTTCTGTCAGCGCTGCGGGAGCCTCACTGAGCGGCAACCGTTGTGACCAAGGACAAGCTCAAACCTGACACGTCGGGCAGTAGTCCACGTCGCCCCCCTCCAAAGGTCAAGGAAAGGAAGTCGGTCTTTCAGACTTTTACTGGTGGATAGGTCCACACAATCGTTGGTCCTGCCAATACTGTCAGAAGTACGGTCAGACCTCACAGTGTTGCTTTCTCGGGTCCTGACAACGGGATTGGAGGGAGCCTCCAAATCAATCCGGGACCTTCCTAAGTCTCAGTTCCCCGGGACCTCCTTGGGTCCATTCGATCGTGTCGCACACAGCCTTTTCTCGCCCGTCAAAAGAAGGGTTTTCCACACCGAGCATTATCTTTATATATGTAACCAGGCCGAGTGACAGGCCCCCTTTATATACTAACACGCTCCCGCTCATGCTTAACCGCTTATGAGTGATGATTACTTTCTTATGGACGGCTTGCATAAGTCTCAAAAAGGGGAAGCAGGTGCTCGACAGAAAGATCGGGATAGTGAACCTCTCGAGGAACAGCGTCAAGATTCTTGACATGCCCAAGGACATCCGGGCGAAATATCTTGGCGGGAGGGGGATCAACACCTACCTTCTGCACAAGCTCCTCCGGAAAGGGGTGGACCCGCTGTCCCCGAGCAACGTTCTCATTCTCGGGGCTGGACTCCTCACAGGGACGCTCGTTCCGAACTCTTCAAGGTTCAACGTCTCAACCAAAAGCCCTGAGACAGGGTTCCTGGGCGATTCCAACTGCGGCGGGTTCTTCGCCCCAGAGATGCGCTACGCGGGATTCGACCACATCATATTGAAGGGCAAGGCAAAGAAGCCCCGGTACGTGTACGTCGAGGACGGGAACATCGAGATCCGAGACGCAAGGGACTACTGGGGAATGAACACGAACGATGCTCAGATCTCGTTCCGCAAGGACCTCGGAGACGTGGAGGTCGCGTGCTGCGGCACCGCGGGCGAGAACCTCGTGCGCTTCGCTAACCTGAGGACGGGTGTGAAGAACTCGGCGGGGAGATGTGGCACCGGAGCGGTCATGGGCTCCAAGAACCTCAAGGCCGTCGTCGCCTACGGGACGATGGGGCTGAAGATCAAGCACCCGCAGAAGCTGCTCGACGTCGTGAAGGAGGTTGAGGACTACATCCTCGGCTCTAAGATCACGCCGATACTCGGCAGCGTAGGAACGCCTCTCCTGTACGAGGTGAGCAACGAGCTCGGTGCGATACGGACGAAGAACAGCCAGCTTAACCAGTGGTCGGACAGCCTGAACGCCGAGAACATCGAGAAGGAGGTCGAGAAGATGATAGGCTGCTCCTCCTGCATCGTTCACTGTCGTCACAGGAACAAGCTTGGCGGGGAGGGCCCGGAGTACACGTCCGTCGGGCTCCTCGGAGCGAACGTCGGCATAGACGACGTCAAGCAGATGATAGAGCTGCAGAACATCGCCAACGACCTCGGACTGGATGTGTCCTCTGCGGGGACCATCCTCGCATGGGCGTTCGAGCTCTTCGAGCGGGGAATGATCGACGAGAAGATGACCGGAGAGAAGCTGGAGTTCGGGAACTTCGAGCAGGCGAGATCGCTCCTGCACGACATTGCTGGGCGGGAGGGCTTCGGTGACATACTCGCAGAGAGTACGCAGGCCGCCAAGAAGTTCGGGAAGAAATCAGAGGACTATCTGATAGCGGTCAAGAACCTCCCGCAGAGCGACCCGCACGACGTGCGCTACATCAAGGCCTTCGCGCTCGGGATCGCGACGGCGTCCAGAGGAGCCGACCACCTGAGGAGCAGGCCCACGCTGGAGATCTTCCTGCGACTGCCAAAGGAAGTGAAGGAGCGCATATACGGGAAGGGCGTCTCCCTGGACCCGACTTCGTACGAGGGGAAGGAGAAGACGGTGGTCTTCTCTGAGAACATCTTCGCTGTGATCGACTGCCTCGGGATATGCAAGTTCATCTGCCACGGGTTCAACAGCCCGCACTTCCTCGACTACCCACGGTTCGAGACACTGCTGGAAGCGGCGACGGGGATGAAGTACGGAAGGAGGAAGATGGAAGCCGTCGGCAAGCGCGTCGTGGACACCGAGAGGATGTTCAACATCCGCCAGGGACTGACGAGGAAGGACGACACGCTGCCCAAGCGGTACTTCGACGACCCGATGCCTCTCGGAGCTCCGAAAGGTCACCACATAGACAGGAAGGAGTTCGACGGCATGCTCAGCCGCTACTACAAGCTGCGCGGCTGGGACGAGGCCGGCATGTTGGCGCCCTCGCGGGTGGAGGAGATCGAGAGCGTGGGAGGGCTGCCGTGAAGGTGCTGAACTTCTACCCCGAGCGCTGCACGGGATGCAGGGAGTGCGCGATGGCCTGCTCTCTCGTGAAGTTCGGTGAGTGCAATCCTCGTAAGTCGGCGGTGACGGTCATCAGGGACGAGTTCAAGCGATACGAGTACGCCGTCTTCTGCCTGCAGTGCGACGAGCCGGTGTGCGTGGACGTCTGCCACCAGAACGCCTACACGGTCGAGGACGGGGTGATCAAGCACGATGACGACAGGTGCATCCACTGCCGTCTGTGCGCGGCGATGTGCCCGTACTCCGCCATCACGGTGCACGGGAAGGACATCGTGAAGTGCGATCTCTGCGACGGGGACCCGACGTGCGTGAAGTACTGCGCCACGGACGCGCTTGTTTACGAGGAAGAGACGAAGGAGATGGCGCTGAAACGCAAGGAGATGGTTGAGCGGATACTCGGGACACCCTAATGGGGTCAGGGGCTACGTCATTCTCGAACTCGAGGCCCCGCGAAGACGGGAGATAGGAACCTATCATCCAGTAGCTCATCCTGGAACTCGGATATATCCTCGCCCTTCCGCATCAGACTCATCATGTAACCCGAGTTCCTGAGCGTGCCAACGAACTGCATCCCCGCAAGCTTCCCGCCTCGCAGCAGCATCTTCTTCACAGCTCGGTTGGTCACAAACTTCTCTTCGCTCAGGCTCTTGTCTTCAAAGGAAACCATGCCTATCGAGAGCGCTGAGACGCCAAAGACGTCGATGATGTTCACGGTGAATGACCCGCTGAACGTGGTCTCCACACCCGCCATGTTCTCCCCCGCCACGCGGCCCTGAAGGACAGCGTTGGGCCATATCGCGTTCATCATCCTCTTGCCCCGCAGAGGGTCGAAGGACTCAGTGAGGTCGCCCGCCGCGTAGACGTCCCGCCTGCTCGTCCGCAGGTGCTCGTTCACGAGTATGCCCATGTTCTTGCGGATGCCAGAGCCCGCTAGGAATCCGATGTTCGGGCGGACGCCGATTCCCATGACGACCATCTCGCAGGGAAGGCGCTTCTTGCCGACCTCAACGCCCTCGACCTTCTTCCCGCCGAGAATCCGCGTTACCTGGCATCCAAGACGGAACCTTATGCCCTCGCCCTCCATGATCCCCTGCAGTCTCCTGCCGATATCAGGATCGAGCATCCTCGGAAGCACAGAGTCGAGCATCTCGACGACGGTGACGGCCATCCCTCTCTTCGCAAGTGCCGTTGCGGCCTCGATTCCGATGAAGCCGGCACCGATGACCACCGTGTGCTTCGCCTTCTTCATGTATCTCAGGATCTTCCTGACATCCTCCAGGCTCGTGAGCGTGAAGACCCCCCGCCTGTCGATACCATCGATTGGAGGAACGAGGGGAAGCGAGCCCGTTGAGATCAGAAGCTTGTCGTACTTCAACTTCCGACCGCTGCCCACGAGGACACGCCTCTCGTTCGGAAGGACCTTCGTGACCTCTGTCTCTAGTCTCAGGTCTACGTCGAGCTCGTCGAAGTAGTTCCGCGGGAATCGGACGGTCTTGGATGGTTCGATCTCCCCCGCCAGAACCGCTGGGAGAGAGCAGAGCGAGTAGGGGCGCTGCTTCTGTTTGGCGATGATGAGAATCTGCGCCTTCGGATCGATTCTCCTGATGGCCTGAGCGGCACTCACCCCGGCCGCACCGCATCCAACGATGACGTGTCTCATCCTTTTTCGTCCATGCTGTCCTGCATATTTAAGTGATGAGACGTGCGAAAAGACTAATAGCGAGCGATTGCCTACTTGGAACGGAATTGGTGGGATGTGGTCAGCGGACAAAGAAGAGCTGATGAGGAAGGAAAGGAGGGCCGCGGGGGGTGCAGTCATAGCGCTTCCAACGGGCATCTTCCTTGTCTTGCTTCATCAAGTTACGTCCTCTATGCTTTCCGAACAGGCTGACACAGGCCACAGCGAATGGGAGCAGCTCGGGGAGATGTTCTCGGGTCTGTCACAGTTATTCCTTCCGCTCGCTCTTCTCGTTCTCGCGCTGGGATGCGTTTCCCTCGGGTACTGGATATACCTAAGGGGGCAACGGAAGAGGATGTCGGCGACGGTCCGAAGGCCGAAGTGGAAGTAGTCGGTCCAGGGGATTCGCGGAATCAGAAAGCGTATAATAGCCCGATTGACTAACGCCCCTGGGGAGAGACATGCCCACTGACAGAATCACGATGGCCCACGGCGCCGGCGGGGCGGTGATGGGCTCGCTCATCAAGGACAGGATTCTGAAGCATCTCGGTGGAACGGCGGATGACAAGCGGATCGAGCTGGCACTCGAGGAGCTCGATGACTCCGCTGTCGTGGACGGCATCGTCTTGAGCACGGACTCCTATGTCGTCAAACCGATCTTCTTCCCAGGCGGGGACATAGGCAGCCTTGCGGTTGCGGGAACTATAAACGACCTCTCCGCGGTCGGCGCTGAACCTCTTGCACTCTCCTGCGGCCTGATAGTCGAGGAGGGCTTCCCGCTCGAGGACTTCGATCGCCTCATCGCGAGTAGTGGCAGGACGGGCAGGGAGGCGGGAGTACCCATCGTGACAGGCGACCTCAAGGTCATGGAGAAGGGCGCGCTCGATCAGGTCGTGGTGAACACCTCCGGCATAGGAAAGAGAAGCCCCTACCTAGACTCCAACATCGAGGAGGTCAGGCGGTACAGGGAGTTCGATTCAGAGTGGATAAGGGACTCGAACGTGCGCGTGGGCGATGTGATAATTGTCTCGGGCTTCCTGGGCGACCACGGGATAACGGTGCTTTCCTTCCGCGAAGGCTACGGCTTCGAATCGAAGCTTCAAAGCGACGTCGCTCCTTTGAACAAGATGATCGGCGGGGCTCTGGAGGAGGGTGGCATCGTTGCCATGAAGGACCCGACGCGCGGTGGGTTCTCGAACACGCTGAACGAGTGGGCAGAGAAGTCCAACGTGGGGATAGCCCTAAGGGAAACGGACATCCCGATCCGTGAGGAGGTCCACTCCGCGTGCGAGATGCTGGGATTCGACCCGCTGGACATAGGCAACGAAGGCAAGATCGTTGTGGCAGTGGTCAAGGAGAAGGCGGACGCCGTGCTCGAAGCCCTGAGGTCCTTCGAGGAGGGGAAGGATGCCGCGATCGTCGGCGAGGCGACTTCGGACATTAGGGGCGTGGTTCTCGAGACCCTCGTTGGCGGGAAGAGGATCATAGACATGCCCGTTGGTGACCCGATACCGAGGATCTGCTGACAGCGGGACGCGCACCCTAGGGCAAAATGCTGGAACTCACGAACCAGTCAATGGTCCATCCGCCGGTTTCGCGGATAAGGCAGACCATCCCCGCCTTGGGGAAGTCAACAGCGGCGCAGTCAGGAATGCCGAACACGAGTTGGCTGACTAGGCGGTTCATGAAGGGCAAGTGGCCGACAAGCATGACATCGTCCTCCTCGCTTGCGAGCGTCTCCGCCGCATGAAGAACGTCGTCCATCGGTGCTATGCCTGAAATCGGGACTACGCCCTTTGGCGGGGAGAGATGCTTCCCGATGATCTCGGCGGTCTCCTCTGCCCGCTTCTTCCCGCTGTGTCGAATCTGATTCACCCTCACCCCCGCATCGAGGGCGAACCTGCCAACCCTGTCCGCTTGCCGTTCCCCGAGTTCCGACAGAGACCTCTCAGGGTCCTCCGCCTCGCTCTTTGGGTCAGCGTGCCGCACGAGATACAGCTTCATTCTCACTCCTCCGTTTCTCCGATTGGCCAACGCCCTCCCGTCTTTCTTCCGTTCCTCCCTGCGAGAACCATATGAAACATGAACTCACTTGCCCTCGGCGTACTTGGAGTACTTGAACAGGATGTTGCAGCTGCCCTCGGCGCTCACCATGCACGGTCCGATGGGGTTCATAGGCGTGCAGGTCTTCGCGAACAACGGGCACTCCTCGGAACGAATGATGCCCCGCAGGACCTCTCCGCACCTGCAACCCTTGGGCTCCTTGAACTCCTTGTCCTTGAGCTCTGCCAGGTCATCCTCGAACCTTTGGCGGGCGTCGTATTCCTGGTATTCGTCCGACAGAACGAGTCCGCTCGCGGGGATCGTGGGGAACCCCCTCCACTTGATGTCTGCGGGCTCGAAGACCTCATCCATGACCTTGATCGCGGCGGGGTTGCCCTCGGGCTTCACGACACGCCTGTATTCGATGTCCACGCGCGCGTTTCCCTCCTCCTTCTGCTTCGCGAGCATGTAGACGCCCATGAGAAGGTCGAGCGGCTCGAAGCCAGCGATGACCTGAGGTATGCCGTGCTCCTCGGACAGGAACTCATACGGTCTGGAGCCGATGATAGTGCTCACGTGCCCCGGTTCGATTAGACCGTCGAGCCTCACCTCGCCCATCTCCACTATCGCCTTCAGCGCCGGCGGAATGACCCTGTGGCAGCTCAGAAGTGAGAAGTTCTTGGGCGGTCTCCTAGACACCGCAACAGCTATGCTCGGAGTCGTGGTCTCGAAGCCCACGCCGATGAAGACGACCTCGTTGTCGACCTTCCCCGCCAGATCGACGGCGTCGTTCACGCCATAAACGATCCGAACATCATGGCCCTCCGTCTTCGCGTCCGAAAGCGACTCTTCCACACCGGGGACCTTGATCATGTCACCGAAGACGGTGATCGTCTTCCCGGCCTTCGCGAGAGCGATGGACTCCTCGATCTCCTTGGCGGTCGTGACGCAGACCGGACATCCAGGCCCCTGCCTGATGTCGACGCCAACGTCCTCGAGCAGCGGTTGCAGCCCGTGCCGCACAAGCGTGTCCTGGTGCGTCCCGCAAACGTGCATTAGCGTGATCTGCAGATCCATCTCCCTGAGCTTCTGGAGTATCTTCTCCGCCATTTCCTTGTCGCGAAACCTGAACATCAGTCCACAACCAGCTTTAGATTCGTGACTATGCAGTCCCTTCCGCTAACGATTTCCACGTTCTCGCCGCATTCCGGACAGGAGAAGCGGGGCAGTCGAAGATGGTCGAGCGGGTCGTCCGATCTGCCAATGGGGCCCTCGTAGCCGCACTTCCCGCACTTGACCTTGGCCTTTTTCTCCTTGATGATGAGCTTGGAGCCCTTGAGCGGGCCGTCCTTTGAGAGCACCTCGTACGAGAAAAGGCACTGCTCCTTTCCCAGGAGAGTGAGCTCGCCGATCTCGAGCTCGACCTCCTCGACAGCACTTGCATCGTGCTTCTTGATTTCTTCCAGAACAACCTCCACGAGGCTTGACATGACGGAGAACTCATGCAACGTTCTCACCGAGGATCTGATCGAAAAAGGCGAGGGTCTCCTGGGCCTCCTCCTCATCGAGAACTTGAATCGCGAATCCCGTATGAACGATGACATACTGGCCGACCACCGCATCGGTGAGTGAGATATCGACCTCTCTCTTGATGCCGCCGAAGTCGACCGTGGCGACATCGCCCTTTATGTCAAGGACCTTGGCGGGTATGGCTAGACACACGATGGATGGAATGGAGGTTGTGGTTATAAAGCTGACGAGGAGCAATGAAGGAGTTGAGCGATGTACACAGAAGTCGTGACAGCGCTACTCCCTG
>JAGMAI010000081.1 GCA_023130895.1 Thermoplasmata archaeon | reverse complement strand
CGACGATGACCTTCTCCTTTGTCTCTCCGGAGACCCACTGGCGGTATGCGCTGAGGATCCTGTCAGGGTTCCTGTGGACGGGTCCGTGACTCGGGGCGATGATCTTGACGTCAAGGCCGCCTATCTTCTCAAGGGCCTTCACGCCCATCTTCCTGAAGGGCATCATTATCTCGCCGAAGTACCTCTTCGCGAAGGGTATCAGCTCCTCCACCTCGTCGTCGTAGAACCCGTGGGCGGTGTGCAGTCCCAGGAAATCGCACGGGAACAGCACCTGGTCCTCTTCAACGTATGTGAACATAGTCTCGGGCCAGTGCAGCCACGGGGCCTCGATGAACCTCAGGGTCTTCCCGCCCAGCGGGATCGTGTCGCCATCCTTGACCACCTGGGTTCTCTCTGCCGGGACGCCGTACTGTACCGATGCCATCTCGGCCCCCTTCTTTGTCGTGACGAGCATCGCCGACTCATTCTTCGCCATGATGTGCGGGATCGAACCAGCATGGTCGGGCTCTGCGTGATTCATCACGATGTAGTCCAGTGATGCCAGCTCGGCGACCTGGGCAATCCTTGACTCCAGCTCTTCTTCGAACCCCGGGTTTACAGTGTCCACGAGTGCGGTCTTCCGCTCGCCCTTCACGATATAGGCGTTGTATGTAGTTCCTTGCGGTAGAGGGATCAGGGCGTCGAACAGCTTTCGGTTCCAGTCCCTAGCTCCCACCCAATAAACCCCATCGGATATCTCTCGTGCGTTATAGTTCTGCAAATTCATCAACTCCATGCTCCACAGCCCAGTGGAAGTGACACGCACATTCCCCCGAGTCCGATAGGCTCGGTATGCACGTCGACTTGGAGCATGACGAGGCGGTACATAAACTCATTCCCGAGAAGAACCGATTCTGTGGCTCACCGTCTGCGGCTATAGCGGGAGCATTTCCAACTACATGATACATGATGACAGAGTGGCCGAGGAGGCCGAGCGCGTCGTCATTTGTGCTTAGCTCGAAGACCTGCGGGCACACCTCTCGGCAGCTACCACATGATGAGATGCATTCCGAATGCTCAACGGTCACGCGGAGTGGCGCATACCTCCCTCTGTGCAGCTGTGCGATTACGAGAGTCCTCGACGTCTTCGAATGGCAGAGGGGGTATCATAGAGGACCTTGTGTGGTCCGGTTATGCCCCCAGTAGTCCTTCCGAGGCCTGGCGGGTCGGATGACCGGACGCGACTCGCTTCACTTGGCAGCGACCGAGGACGCTGGAGCGCCGAGGAACATCTCAAGAGCCTTCTTCTTGCTTGCCTTGAACCTCTTCGTCAGCTTCGCTTGGATGAGCTGATCGACGCTCAGTACCTTCGCTTCCCTGGAGAGAAGGAAGACCACCTGCGCTGCAATGAACAGGAGATTCAGGCTCCACGTGGACGGACTGAGATGACCAGCCGCGAAGAAGAAATTCACGCTCAGCAGAATGCCGCCAACGGCGCCTATCCTGGTAAGACCACCGAATACGAGTGAAAGAGCAACGAGCAGCTCCCCGATCACGATGGCCCAGGCGAATGTCGCCGCGTTCGGAACGACAAAGCCAGTGAGGAAATCAGCGTACAACTGACTTGGGTTCTGAAGTGCGAAGAAGCTCATCGTTCCAGCGAATCCACCAATGTATTCAGGGTCGAGCAGTTTGTCCACTGCTGAGTGAAGCCAGAGGAGGCCAACTGCGATGACCAGGATACGCATCCATGGCAGTTCTCTTTCCCTTATTGCCTTCTTGATTCTTTTCAAGGTGCCGAACATATCTCATCACCGAGGATTCTATGCGACCTCGAAGGCAATAAAGGGGCCTGTGTTACTCAGCGGAGTTACAGTTTTTTTCAGCGGCGTACGTCACATCGCGCAACTGCCTTCGCCGTCCAGCCGGAAAGAGGAGGTCGAAATCGAAAGCGGCATGCACATGTCTCGGCACAGGTGTCACTCGCGTGAGTTAATCTTTAGCGTGTGAATGGGAAACACCATTTCCACACATGACAGTCGGTCCTCTGCACATCGGGTGACAATGTCCCCAGGAGTCCCTGCGGATCTTGACGGATTGGAAAATCCGATTGCCGCGAAACCTTATGGTACGTTCCCTGATACCTCTGAATGGCCAATCCAGTATACCAGAATCAGGCTCCTCGTCATCGGGGGAAGACGGTGAGGATCGGTGCATTCGTCTGCGACTACAGCGGGAACATCTCTAACTGCATAGACACCGGTAAAGTGGCCAAGGAGGCCGAGACCTTGGATGACGTTCCTCTCGTTGACAACCAGGCCCACCTCTGCGAAGAACTCCTCAAGGACACAGGCATCGTTATCCTGCCAGGAGCCTCCTTCGAGAGGCCCAAGGAACTCCCGTCAGGCTTCCTCGAGACGTGGCGCTCTGGCACGCTTGAAGGAGCGAGAAGAATCGCGCAATGGGCATTCCGCGGGAATTGAGGAAGAATCAGCTCTCCATCTCTGCGAGCTGTTGCACTTCATCAAAGGTACCGAGCTCTTCCAGTTCGAGGTCGTCCAACCATAGGGCGTCCTCTGCCCTCGGCGCGGAGAAGAACCCGCCTATGTCCTCAGGGTCCCTCGCCTGGTGGTATTTGAGGTAGATGGAATCCTCATCCAATCCCAAGATCTCCACCTTGCCCGTTGTGTGAGACATCACATATCTAGCGCGCTTGGCGAGACCGCTCATGGTCCTCTTGGCCTCCTCGAAGATGCCGTAGCCCTCTTCCATCGGCACGGAGAAGCATCTGTTACCCCTGGTCGGCCGGCACTGGAAGAGGTAGTAGGGTGCGACGCCAGAATGGCTAAGCCGATTGAAGAGGTCGGATATGACGTCGGGGTCGTCATTCACACCTCGTATCAGGGGCGTCTGGTTGGCCAGAAGGACGCCCGAGTCCTGTAGCAGGGCGATTGCCCTTACCGCCTGAGGTGTCAGCTCCCTCGGGTGATTGAACTGGGTCATGATGTAAATCCTTCTCTGGGGATTGCTGTGCTCACTGAGCACCCTGAGCAACATCGGGTCCCGGATTATTCTGTATGGATTGTGGGCGGGCATCTTCGTCCCGATTCGAATCGTCTTCACGTGGGGTATGCGGCGGAAGCTCGTGAGTATGCGCTCCAGTCGCTTGGTGCTCAGGATCAGCGGGTCGCCACCCGAGAGCAGCACATTATCGATTTCATCATGCTGACCGATGTACTCGAGACCCTCAGAGATGTCCAGACTCGCCTCCTTTCTTGAGGCCGCGAAGAGCCTCTTTCTGAAGCAGAAGCGGCAGATGCCGCCACACACCTTGCTGACGAGGAATAGCGCCGTCGGCGAGTACTTGTGTTGCACACCCTTGGCGACGTAGTTGCTCTTCTCGTTGCTCGGGTCGAGGGTTCCCCCGTCGTCGAGTTCGTCCAAGCAGGGGATCACGATTCTCTTGATGGGATCGTTCGGATCATCCCAATCTATCAGGCTGAGGTAATAGTCATTGGACCGGAAGGGATAGATTCTTGCCACTGCCTCGAGCTCGTCCCTTTCATCCTCTGAGAGTTCAGGGATATCCTCCAGTGACTTGAAGTACCGAACTCTATCTCTCTTTGTCCCAAGTATTCTATCAACCCCCGCTCTGTTGCTTTTCGAGCTTCTTGGGCGGGCTTTTCGAGCTGTTGTTGCGGAGTTACCCTTCCCCAATGTCAATCACAAGTTACCTCGTGCTGCGAGATCCTCGCGTGCTCGAGACATGTAAGTGTAGGGTCTTACTGTATAAATGCCTTGCTTATGACAGACAGACATGTTCCAGTGTCTTCTGGTCAAAGAGTACGAGAACAGTCCGCCGTTCGTATGAGATCCCATGATGCGTTCCCTGATATCCTCTGAAGAGCCAGTCCAGATGGAAGTTCAGAAATGCTCCAGGATTCGCAACCACATGCCGATGCCTGCTCCGAGGACGGCCATGGCTCCGAAGATGACGAGCGCCTCCCCGTAGAAGTTGACTTCAGATGACCACTTGTGGTCCTTCCGGGTGAGCAAGGCCATAAACCACAGAAGGACGCCAGCCGAGAGCACGCTCATGCCTATTTCGGCGACGAACGGAACGAACATACCCAGAATGAGGCCCAAGAATCCTAGAACAATGAAGATCAACAACCGATTGGGCCTCTCAGTGGAAGGCTCGGTGTGCGATTGCATGCGGTCCTGATCCCTCCGCTCATCATCACCGCGAAACCTTATAATAGCCTCCCTGATATCTGTTGAAGAGCCAATCCAGATGAAAGAATCACACTCTGGCTCTACGGTCATCGGGGGCTCGCGGTGAACATCGGCGTATTCGTCTGCGGCTGCAGCGGGAAGATTCTTATCCTTCGAATATGATGATTTCTTGAGCAAGATGCCCGACCTCCGCGTGTTCATGCCTGGAGATTACAAGGAGTTCCGCTTCTTCAAGTGGATTTGGCTGCTGCTTGCGTTGGTCTTCATAGCCCTGGCAATGGTCTTGGGTGGCGGCATTTTCGGGGTTGATGGTGGGCTTGGGGTGCTGGACTGGTTCTTTTGGTGGCCCACCCTTCTGGTCACAGCCTTCATAAGCGTGATCGGGCTGATATTCAGTCTTCTTTGTTCGTTCGTTTGGTGGCTTTTCCTGAGCGCCGTCATCGCCGACATTCTCATGATCGTCAGGCGGTCCAGGCTGGAGAAGCGCACCCTGGCTAAAGAAACCGACTGACCTCTCCCGCGAAACCTTATAATAGCCTCCCTGATATCTGTTGAAAGACCCATTTGAGGCTCAAACCTTGCACTCTGGCTCTTCCTCACGGGGGTAGGCTTTGAACATCGGCGTATTCGTCTGCGGCTGCAGCGGGAACATCTCCAAGCACATAGACACCGGCAAGGTGGCCAAGGAGGCCGAGACCCTCGATGACGTTTCATTCGTTGACAACCAGGCGCACCTCTGCGCACCGGTGGGGAGGGAGTACCTCCAGAACGCGATCAAGGAGCACGAGCTTGACAGGCTGGTCATAGTAGCCTGCTCGCCGAAGCTGCACGAGGACACGTTCCGCGGCTGGGCGTCCGAGGCGGGAATGAACCCCTACTGCGTGGAGATGGTCAACGCCCGCGAGCACATCGCCTGGGTCCACGACGACAAGAGGAAGGCGACGGAGGCGGCAATTGCGGTCATGCGCGGGACGGTGGCGAAGGCCCGCCTGATCGAGCCGCTCAAGCCGAAGCGAGTGCCCGTGGAACAGTCCTGCCTCGTGATCGGGGGCGGCGTGGCGGGTATCCAGGCAGCGCTGGATGTCGCGGACAACGGCTTCAAGGTCTACCTCCTCGACAAGGAGCCCAGCATCGGCGGCAAGATGGCGCAGCTGGACAAGACCTTCCCGACGCTGGACTGCTCGGCGTGCATACTCACGCCCAAGATGGTCGACGCCGCCAGGCACGAGAACATCGAGCTCGTGACGTACGC
>JAGMAI010000080.1 GCA_023130895.1 Thermoplasmata archaeon | reverse complement strand
CGATACATAGACATGGACAAGTGCGTCGGCTGCGGCGTCTGCGCCGAGGAGTGCAGGATGGCGGGCCGCATAGACAGCGAGTTCGACATGAACCTCGGCAAGCGGGGAGCGGCGTACATACCCTTCCCCCAGGCGGTCCCGCTCAAGTTCCTCATCGACCCGGAGACCTGCCTCATGCTCACGAAGGGCAAGTGCGGGAAGTCGCCGAAGTGCGTCGACGCCTGCGCCCGCGAGGCGATAAACTTCGAGGACGAGGAGAAGGAGATCGACCTGCACGTGGGCGCGATAATCCTCTCGACCGGATACGACTTCTACGACGCCTCGCAGAAACCCAACCTGGGGCTGGAACACGAGGGCGTCATCACTGGCATGGACTTCGAGCGCCTCGTGAACGCCAGCGGGCCGACGGGCGGGGAGTTCCTGATCAACGAGAAGAAGCCGAAGAAGGCTGCATTCATCCAGTGCGTCGGGTCCCGCGAGAGAGACGGCAACCAGTACTGCTCCCGCTACTGTTGCATGTACACGGCCAAGCAGGCGCACATGATCCACGAGAAGATGGACGGCGGCGAGACCGTCGTCTACTACGCGGACATGCGCGCGTACGGCAAGGGTTTCGAGGAGTTCTTCAACCGCGTGCGGGCGGAGGGCGTGGAGTACCGCCGGCGGGAGCTGGACGAGGACATTCTCGTGGCGAAGAAGAAAGGCGGGCTCGTGGTGAAGGCGAAGGGGCATCCCAAGTACGAGTGCGACCTGGTCGTGCTGTGCAACGGCGCGGTGCCGACCGCCGATTCCGAATTCCTATCCAACATGCTCAACGTCAAGCGGAGCGCTGACGGGTTCTTCCAGGAGCAGCACCCCGCCCTGCACCCGGTGGACACGAACGAGCCGGGCATCTTCCTGGCGGGCTGCGTTCAGGGACCCAAGGACATCCCGGACTCCGTCGCGCAAGCGAGCGGGGCGGCCGCCAGGGCGAATCGCATCCTGGGTGCGAAGGAGATCTGGATCGATCCGACGATTGCGTACGTGGACACGGACCGCTGCCGATGGTGCGGTAAGTGTGCCGAGGCCTGCGAGTTCGGGGCCATCGAGATAGTGCAGACGAACGGCGTGCGGGCCGCGAAAGTCAATGACGTCCTGTGCAGGGGCTGCGGCGCGTGCGTGGTGGTCTGCCCGACGAACGCGATGGACATCCGCGAGTATTCGAACGACCAGGTGGACGCGATGCTCGAGGCAGTAGCGAGGTGGTCCTGATGGCGTTCGAGCCGAAGATACTGGCGTTCACGTGCGATTACTGCGCCTACTCGGGCGCGGATATGGCGGGGATCACGAGGTCGAAGTACCCGTTCGACGTGCGAATCGTACGCGTCATGTGCTCCGGGCGGGTGGACCCGGGCATGATATTCCGGGCCTTCGAGCACGGGGCGGACGGAGTCCTCGTGGCGGGCTGCCACAAGGGGGACTGCAACTACCTCTACGGGAGCGAGAAGGCCGAGGAGAAGATAGGTGCCGCCAAGGAGCTCGCGGAGGCGCTCGGACTGGGTGAGGACCGCATCCGCCTGGAGTGGTTCTCGGCATCCGAGGGCAGGAAGTTCACGGAGACGATCAAGGACTTCGCGAAGGAGCTCAAGAAGATGGGGCCGAACGCGGCGGGGGCGGTGCGATGACGCTGGAAGAGTCGATAAAGAGCACGAACGTCCAGCTGTGCTATTCCTGCGGGAAGTGCACGCTTGCCTGCCCGCTCACGC
>JAGMAI010000008.1 GCA_023130895.1 Thermoplasmata archaeon | reverse complement strand
AGCAAAGGAAGACGTACGAGGACTTCGCGAGCGAATGGACCGAGTTCTACAAGACCGTTGGCTCAAGAGCTTCGAAAAGCGCTGAGGACCTTCAGTTGAGAGAGCTCTATGATATCTGGAGGAACTACTCGAACAAGATGTACAACAGGCTCACATCCGTGATGAACACAACGATGGAGCGGCACGAGGATCTCCAGAAGAACTGGAGGGATTCGTCCAAGGATTTCAACAGTCAACTCTCAGCTCTCGCCTCAGGCGGTCAGGTCGATTGGCAGCAATCAATCCTCTATGACAGCTGGCGGGGATTCACATCTGACATGCAGAAGTGGATGGAAGACACCGCTGAGCACGGGTCAGAGGAGTTGAATCAACTGACCGAGACCTGGACGGACTTCTACACGAAGATGGGACGGATCGTGAACTCTCTCGAGGAAGACGGGGAAAGCTATAGGGACTTCATTGAGCTCTGGGGAAAGCAGTCCGACACGATGGGAAATAACCTGAGATCACTAGTCTCCTCCAACAACGGCGGATTCGAAGGTCTTCGGAATGCATGGTCCGAGTATCTATCCAGAGTGGAGAAGGAGGTCATCCACTTGACGAGGGATTTCGGGACCAACTACGACGAGCTCTGGAAATGGTACTTCGATTCCCAAGAGCCTTGGCAGGAGGCCTTCGACCTTTCGACCCGAAAGGAGAACGAGCATCTGAAGAAGCAATTGAAGGAGCTCACCAAGAGAGTGAAGAAGCTGGAGAAGTCCAGATAGACTCGGCTCGTTCTTGCAGGTGTGTGCCAATGAGCGACAGTAAGCACGGAGAACCCAAGAAGGCAGGCAACTGGAGCGGGTCACCCATTGATTGGCAGCTCATGATGACGAAAAACATGGAGGCTCTGGAGAGGGCGTGGGATCACTATGAGAGCTCCGCGGAAGCCAGTGCGGATGTTGCCAGGATAGCGAGAGAGCACCTCAGCAGAGTGATGGAGGATCTCGGGGATTTCCCCAACCAAGAGGACGCGACGTCTGGAGAGAAGTATCGTGAATTCGCACGGCGATACTCCGAAATGGTTGACGAGATGCTGGGAACGCCCTCTGTCCTGCGCTTCTACGCGAAGAATCTAGATGCCTTCCTCGATTGGAAGATCCTCTTGCAGGATGCCCAGAACCAATCGCTGAAATCGATGGGACTCGTCACTGGTGGGGAACTGTCGGAGATACGCAAAGAAGTGTATGAGCTGAGGAAGCAAGTGGAAAAGATGTCAGAGTCAACGAAAGAGGGAGGGGAATCCCACCTTGGCAGCAGAAAGAGATGAACCGGCAGGCTGGCGGGGAGAAGAAGCGGGGAGCTGGCCATACTCTCTTCAGCTGCCGTGGCGACCTCCGGACGTCGATGTGGGAACGACCCCCAAGGAGGTCGTTTGGAGGAAGGACAAGGTGGAACTGTACCACTATCGTCCAGTCAAGAAAAAGCGAGCCAGACCTCCTCTGCTCATCGTATATGCGCTCCTGAACAAGCCGTACATTTTGGACCTTGAGCCGAAGCGGAGCGTTGTCGAGTCCCTGCTGAATAAGGGCATCGATGTCTACATGATTTACTGGGGGTCACCAGGAGAGGAAGACAGGCACCTCTGCACGGAGGACTATGTGGAAGGCTACCTGAATGATGTTGTCGACTGGATTCTGGAGAGCCAAGGACTTGAGAAGATATCGTTGATGGGATACTGCATAGGAGGAACACTTGCGAGCATATATGCCTCGATACATCCTGAGAAGATACAGAATCTGGTCATAATGGCAGCTCCCATAGAGTTCCACTGTGGGGGGTCCCTCCTTCACGTATGGACTAGCGAAGAGTACCTTGATGCAAGCAAGCTAGTCGACGCCCTCGGAAACGTGCCAATGGAACTCTTCACGTGGACGTTCAAGTACCTCGACCCCGTGGGGAATCTTCACCTCAAGTACCTGGACCTTTGGGAGAACGCTGACAACGAGGAGTTCACGGAGACCTTCCTCCGCATGGAGAAGTGGATTCACGATGGCATTCCGATGACAGGTGCCTTCTACAGGGATCTCATAGAGAAATGGTATCAGCAGAACCAGTTGACCTCTGGCGACTTGAGGATCTGCGGGAGAAGAGTGGATCTTGGGAAGATCCACATGCCCGTTCTTACGATAACGGGTGTGAAAGACCACATAGCGCCACCTGAGTCCACGGAAGCACTACTGGAGCACGTATCCTCAAAGGAGAAGGACTCAATCAGCTGCAACACCGGACACGTAGGGCTTTCCGTTGGCGGGAGATCACACAGAGAAGTGTGGCCCAAGGTCGCGAGTTGGCTCAAGAAAAGGTCCAGATAGGCATCTGAGGGAATATCAATGACGACTGGGATGGAAATCACGCAATCTCAGCAGACTTCGGTTCGACTTGCGACGTACGAAGACCACGCAGCGATCCTTCTATCCAGTGAGAATGACCTGAACATACTGAGCTCGAGTGTCATACGAGATTTCCATGATGTCCTGGATGAGATCGTAGGCGATTCCGCGATCAAGGTTGTCTCCATCCGGAGTTCCTCTGCCAAGGCATTCACGGCGGGGGCAGACATAGTGGAAATGGAAGCCAAGAGCGCATCCGAGGCGAGGGAATTCTCCGAGTTGGGTCAATCCCTCGTGAGGAAACTCGAGCGAGACCTGCCGCCCGTGATTGCCATTCTGCGCGGCTACGTCCTAGGTGGAGGATTGGAGATAGCCTGCGGATGCGATATCCGTGTTGCATCCGAGAACTGCGTTTTCTCACAGCCGGAGATCAACATCGGTGTCATTCCGGGATGGGGAGGAACCCAGAGGCTGACCCGCCTGGTCGGGCCAGGCAAAGCAGCCGAGATCATATATCTCGGGACCAGAATAGATGCCTACGAGGCGTTGGACGCGGGCCTCGTCAACAAAGTGGTTCCAGACAACTCTCTGGAGGATTTCACCAGCAAGATCATCGAAAAGCTGTGCTCAATGAGCAGGGACTCTCTCCTTGCCGCCAAAAGAGCGATAAGATGTTCTGTGGAGGCTTCGTACGACGCGGGTTTCGAAAGAGAAAAGGAGGAATGGACCTCTCTCTTCGAGACTCCAGATCAGAAGGAAGGAATGAAGGCCTTTCTCGAGCGGAGGAAGCCCGGATTCACCTCCTGAGTTGCCAGCTCCAACGGAAGATACTAATATCCACAGTCGAATCTGATTTCTTGAATGCGTGGATTGCGCCGTCCATCGAGATTCTCGGTTGTGCTTACCGCGAGCGTCCTCTCGATTCTAATCATCATTTCGTTCGCTCCATCGCTCGGATTTGAGGGTGAGAGAACTTCCCCTTCCGGCGAATCCTATGCGTCGCTGACGTCTGAGACGAACTACTCCGTCGCTGTCGGCGACGGCCACATGCACTCCATCTACTCAACCGGTGACACGACGGTACATGAGAATTCGGACGTGGCGAAGAGCAGAAGCCTGAACTGGATAGTGGCCACGGACCACAACGTCGTCCCGCCTCAGTCCGTTTGCGATGCCGAGAACACCGCCGACTTCCTGTGCCTGATCGGAGATGAGGTGACCACCTCTGGTGGTGACATTCTCGGATGGGGTCTGAGCCAGCTCGTGCCCTGGAACCTCGGGCCTGGGAGGAACATGAACGACATCTTCGAGGACATCCGCACGCAAGGAGGCCTGGCGGTTCTTGCTCATCCCATGGCTCCTGGCGGGAAACACTACCAGTACTTCGGAACGTACGAAGACTTCGATGGGATGGAGATCTATCACGGTTATGGTGGGTTCAACGCGGAGCTCCCCACGACGATGGACAGCGATGCAGTGGGTAAGTGGGAGGAGTACCTGAATGCCGGCATCCGCAAGATTGCGGTCGGCGACAGCGACTGCCACAACGCAAGCAACCAGTGGGACGAGGGCGATCTGGTCAATCGCCAAGGCGCGATAGGCTTTCCCAGGAACGTGGTCCTCGTGGAAGAACTCAGCCGCGAGGGAATTCTGGAGGCGGTATCCAATGGAAGGCTCTACATCACGGACGGGCCCGTACTCAACTTCACGATTGACGGACACATCCTCGGAGAGACCATACGGTCATCCGCTCCCGGAACGCTGAACGTGAGCATATCCGGCTATGCCAATAATTCCACTTCTCGGGTGGATCTGATCAGAAACGGGTCCGTCATCGGCTCCTGGTTCGTCGGAGCGGGATGGTTCTCCATCCAGGAAGCCACGGCTGGCGACTCCGATTACTGGTACAGGGCGGAGATTAGGACCAACACCAGCGGCTTTCTCAAGGGGGAGATCTACGTCGCCTTCTCCAATCCCATATTCTTCGACTTGGAGCCGTATGACCCCCCTCCTGCCCCGCCTGAGAACCTGATGGCCGAACTGAACGGGAGCGACGTGTTCCTATCCTGGGACCCCTCGCCCTCGGCTGATATCGATCGGTACAACATATACGTGTCCGATTCCTACGACAACTTCAGCTTCCTCTACCCAGTTGTCAGGACGGTCGGCACGAACTGGACTCACGAGGGTGCGGGGATCGGGAACGACGAGGACTTCTTCTACGTCGTGCGGGCGGTCGACAAGATGGGATACGAGGACAACAACACGGGAAAGGCGGCCAAGACCTCGCGGTTCCTGGCGGGCGGGAAGCACTTGGTGTCCTATCCGCTCGTGCCCGCGAACGACAGCCTGCTGAGCGTCCTGCAGACGGTCAGGGTCGACCGCGTCTGGACGCACGACCCGAGCGGGTGGACGACGTTCTCCAGCTTCAAGGCCTACTCGGCGCTCAGGTCCATGACGCACACGAGCGGGTATTGGGTCAACGTCACGCAGGACTCCCACTTCGTTCTGGCGGGAGCGGTCCCCGTGCAGACGACGATCCAGCTCCGTGAGGGCTGGAATCTGGTCAGCTATCCGTCCTTCATCGAGGCAGATGTCGTCGATCTCATGGCGGGCATGCCGCTCGAGCGAATCGAAGGACCGGCTGGCGGCCCGCCGCACTACCTGAGGCGATACACCGCGCTCGACACATTACAGTCGTTCCAGGGATACTGGTTCGAGGTCTCCGCGAACGCAACGTGGGTCGTCCAAGGCTAAGTCGTCAGCCGTCCACTATCCACCAGCAATCCTGGGTGACCTTTATCCAGATGGCCGATCCCGGTGACAGGACATCCATGGAGGAGAGCACCTTCAGGTGATGGGGCATCGCGAGCGGGTCGAAGCCCTCTATCCGCGTCCACGGGACGCCTGCCAGTGAATCCTGAATCGTTCGATTGGAAAAGGAGGGATAACCTACGAGGTTCCAGCCGTACTTCAGTCTGACCCACGTCGTGGGCAGCTGTTCCGCGCCGACCACGATGTCTCCCTCTGTCTTCATGTGAATCCAGAATCCCATCTCCTCCGTTATCCACCTGAGCTCGTTGAGCGAGGAGTCTCTTCCCGCCTTGAACGTCTTCCACGGGTCCACAATCACCGAGCTATTGTAGTGCCTAATGGTGTCGTACTTCCCGTCGATGGAATCCAGGACCGCCTCAACGCTGCGATTGGTCCCCACATAGGGGATCGAGACGAGGTTCCAACCCGCGTCCAGATGCACGCTGACGAGCGTGATGTTCGTGCACGCGATGTTGTCGGACTCATCCGTTTCCACATATTCATCGGGCGAGTCCACGTGTGCGCAGAACTGATGTTCGCCAAGCGTGAGATTCGCGGTCTGGAGCGTCACCGACGTCGTGTTGACAGAGCCGTGAAAGATGTCCAGGCTCCTGTTCTCGAGGAGTATGCCACCGCTCCTGGGGTCGCCTTCGTAGAAGGAAACAGTCACGTCCGTGGCAGGGTACTCGCCGAGATTGGAGACGTCGGCCACAATGTCGATTTGGTCTCTGACTATCGCCGGGCTCGGGTCCAACCGCACGCTGCTGTCGTTCAGGCTCAGGTCAGGAAGATAGCTCGCGTTGTACGGTGCCAGCTTCGGGTCGCCAATGATCGCGTCCATCCAGCTCAGCGAATACTCCGAAGCCATGGAGAAGCTCTCAGCGAGCGTGTACCCTTCTGTGTACGCTTTGAACAGGATATTCGGGTGCGCCACGGCATCCAGGAACGGCTCGTACACGTAGCCCTTGAGCCCCGTGACGCCGTCCCGCAGAAGATCAGCGACGAGGGACTGGCCGTAGGCGGTCCCATAGGTGAAGCTCCTCCCGCCCGTGGATACATACGTCTCCGCCAGTGCTCCAGGGATCCACTGGTTGTGCGGCTTGATGTCTATGAGCCTGACATCGTCGAAAACGACCGTGCCGCTCGATTTGGAGAAGACGGCCGCAATCTGTATCTTGGACTCGTTCCTGGGCTCCAGTTTGACCTGCCCGAGGGAGACGTAGTTGGCCGTGGTCCCTGTCCTGGCGGAGCCGTTCAATATCGCCACTGGAAATCCAGCATCGTTGAGAATTCTGATCTGAAGGAACACGCCGTGCCCGCCGGACACTCCTGAGAGGTTCGCGTACCCGCGGATGAAGTACCGCCTGTCCGGCTTGGCGGTGAAGTTCTGAACGACGGTAGTGTGCTCGTTGTCCGCAGTGGGCCGTGTGATTTCGATCGACCAGCTGCCTGAGAGGACGTCCGTGCTGTTCCTGGACACGTTAGCGGTTCCGGAGATGTCATCAATGAACCAGTTGTCGGGAACGCCGTCGAAGTCGACATCCGTCTCGAATCCCGCGTTCAGGTTCTCCGCCCAGTACCAGCTTCCGTCATTGCTCCCCCAACTGGTGTAGCCAGCAATGTTGGAGTAGTTCGTTAGGAACTCGTTCGTCTGGTCCAGGATGACATCGTAACTCTTCTGCTGTAGGATGTAGTCGGCATCGATCATCCACTCGTTCCCTATCGCGTACGCCCCGCCCCTGCGCGGGTCCGTGTCCAAGAGGAACGTCCCCTTTCTTCCTATCGCAAGGGTGGCCTTGTCTACGAGCCCCATCGCCTCCTCCTTCGTGTAGGCGGTCAGCCTCGTGACGATGTAGAAGTGGTAGTCCACGTGCAAGAAGGGCGCGGACACGTTGAAGTATGGGCTCGGGAGCCAGCCGGAGTTGCCTATGGAAGTGTTGTGGTCATCGTTGATCAGCGCCAGCTCGGAGTCGACGGAGGCGCGGGACAACGATGAGTCCGTGACCTTGAGCGGGACGCCCTTCGTCGTCACGATGTAGTTTATCGCGTCGACGAGACCATTCGTGACCATGAAGTCCTCGACCTGCGTCCTCAGGTCGGCGAACGTCGCCCGGTTGATGACCTCGGTGGCCGCTATGGTCACGTTGCAGACCCGCTCCCAAGGGATGCCTCTCTGGCTCGTGAAGTAGTCCGCGATATCCATGGACGTCTGGGAGTTCAAGTTCCTGATGACCATCACGTCGCTGTAGTCCACCATCTCGGCGAACCTCTCCGAGAGCGCCGATCTCGTTCCCGGCGGAAAGGACGAAGAGGGTGCGATGTCACGGTCGGGATCATCGCCCCCGCTCAGGGAAGGGGCTGTGAGAAGAACCGCGACGAGGAGACAGAGGACCATCTTTGAGCTCATCTGGGCGGTAGCCATGTGATGCAAGAAAAGAATGGAGCTACCCGCTATTAAGCTTGTGGACGGAGAACGGACCTTCCTTCTTCTGTGGCTATCCTCTGGGCGATCCCTTCGAGGACGATGCTCCTTGCCAGGTCGTAGAACGCCTTCTCGACGTTGCTGCCCGTCTTGGCGCTCACGCGGATGCACGAGATGCTTCCGTCAACATTCAGCGACAGTCCCGGAGCGTTTGCGTCGCGAGCATCGGCCTTGTTGATGACGATCTGTACAGGGACATCACCGACCAGCTCTCTCACCGTCTGGATCCAGTCCGTTACGCCAGACATCGTCTTGTCGTCCGTGGCGTCGCACACCGCCAGCACACCTTGAGTCCCCGCAAGGTAACCTCTCCCGAGAACGGACTCCCTTCCACCGATGCCCGCTAAGTCCCAGAGGATCATGTCCACTCTGATCTCGGTTCCGTTCCAAGGGATTACCAGCGTCTTCTTGGCTATCTTCGCTCCCACCGTCTTGAGATAGCCGTCGTTGAACTGGTCCTTCACGTAGCGGCGAACAAGACTCGTCTTGCCGACGGCGGAATCGCCGACTAGACATATCTTTAGCTTAACAACCATTGCGTCCGGCGTGTCTCTCCCCCTCGCGTTGTGCCTCCACTCCAAGGCCGCTCCAAACCGAACTGCCCTGGAAATCGGGTCGTTCCTATTTAATGGTGTTGGTCTTGTGTCCTATCTCACGCATAGCCGAGGCCCAGCCCTTCCTTGAAGAGTTTCCTGTCCAGGCTTCGCTTGAGCTTCAAGTCAAGGAGCTTCTGCTGGTCCGAGAGGTACCCCTTCCAGCCGAACTGGATCGGGCCCTGCACCAAGCCCGGAGAGTCTATCTCGCTGAGCCGCACGGGTTTCTCCTTGAGCACTCTGTCGATTATCTCGGTGAACTCCTCCCGCTCGAAGTCCCCGCCAAGGAACCTCTCCAGGAGGTCGGGTGGCAGGGAACGGAACCCGAAGGCCGGCGTGGAGTCGGAGGCGACCTTCCGCGCTTCCTCCTTGTCCCCGACTCTCATTCCAACGGCCTTCGCATTCGGACGGTACAGGCTGTCCACCTTCAACTGCCAGAGCTCGTCTGCCGTTGAAATGAAGAAATCCGAGTAGCCCGATCTGTTCTCTCTGACGAGGACAGACCAGCCACCAGGGCTCCGTTCGTATTTCTTAGCAAGCGCTCTAAGAATATCCTCTCGGCTTTGTATCTCAGCCATGTCGTTGAGATATATTGGGCTGAGGACTTCTTAATGCTTTCCACGGGGAACAATCCTAAACACGATGCGGGGGCGCCGCCATACTACCTGAGGGAATACGCTTCGAACGAGTTCCTGGAACCAGGCAGAGGATACTGGATAGAGGTTCCCTCGGACACGCCGTGGACGATAGAGAACTAGACGACAGCCTCGGCGGGCTCGGGTGCAATCTCCGCGACCTCCGCTGCCGCTCTCTGCAGGGCTGGTGACAGCTCGTCCAGATAGAGACCGATGAAGGAGTCCTGTTTCCCTATCCACTCGGCCATCATCACCACGGGCATCATCACCGTGATGAACGGGTAGTAGAGCGTCTCGTCTTCGTATCCGTTTGTCACCACGTCGAGAGCTCTCGAGGCGTACCCGGCGAGCCTGCGTATGTGATCGGAGTAATCGTTCGTCGTCAGCCTGGGATTGTACCCTGCCAGCGTCTTGAGGCCGGAGACCTCCTCCTCCCGCATGGATATCAGCGACAGGTTCGCTATGCCCTCCTTCAGGTCCTGGTATATGTGCACGATGTTGTTGAGGTACACGATGACGACGTCGTAGTAGAACCACCCCTCCAGAAGCGTGTTGATCTGGCTCATGTCGAGGGCGCTGTCGCAGAACGAGATGTCTATGAGATTGTACCTCGTCCCCCCGCTCACGTAGTTCGCCAAGCGGTCATACCATTCGAGGTCCTCCGCGGGGGAGTAGAAGCGCGAGGCGATCCTCCTGATCTTCACCGTGTCCAGGGAACCCTCCTTCTGGAACATCGTCAACGCCTGCCCCAGCGTGACCCTCTCGTCCAGGATGTCCATCTGATAGAAGAGCTCGTGGCCGTGCGGCGATTCGACGAACATCTCGTTGAAGCTCGCCGTTATGTCCGTCACGAGGTCGAACAGGCCCAGCTGCTCCTGCTTCATCATCGACGTCAGCTTGTTCTTGAACGCGTTCATCTCGAAGTCCGGGTCCGTCATCGAAGACAGAACGTGATGATAGAGGTCCTTCGCCTCGATGTAGGAGTACCTGTGCGTGTCCACGAGGTCGTCCAGAATCCCCGTCTGGCACTTGTAGAGTATCTTCGCGAGCATGGACCTCCTCAGGTTCTCCGCGGACATGAACCTCTGGTACCTCT
>JAGMAI010000079.1 GCA_023130895.1 Thermoplasmata archaeon | reverse complement strand
TCGGCTCCCTCAGGTTCCTGATGGAGAGGAACATCGAGCGGGCGACGTCCACGGGCATGCTGCAGTCCGTGATGAGCATCTCGGCAATCATAGGCCCGTTCTTCGGCGGGCTCATCTCGATGGCCTTCGGCTACCACGCAACGATGTATGCGGCGACGATAATGACGCTGATCGCGATAGCAACGTTCCTCCCCGGCATCCGCCAGAGGATCAACCAACTGACAGTTCCTTGAGACCCGTCTCAGGGTTGAGCTCCCGCCCGAGCTCGATCTTCGAGAGCTTGGCGATTACGAGTTCCGCGACGACCGCCACCTCCGCGTCGATGAGATGCCCGCCGACGACCTCGTACTTCTCGTCCGAGAGCGCGCAGTGCAGGTGGATGACAGTCTCCCCGCCGGTCGTCATGCTCCCGTGGAGGGCGATAAGCTCCCGCGGCCCCTCGAACCGCTTCGGCTCGTGCTTCTCTCCGGAGTAGTAGCCCAGCTCTACGTTCTTCAGCATCCCTATGCCCGAGATCACGAGCCCGCTCACGATGTCGTGCTTCTCGATGATCTCCCTGAGCGCCGCGAGGAGGTTCTCCCCCTTCGACAGCTTCGCGACCACCATATGCCCTTTCCTAGCCGATTGCATGAGATCACCTAGTCCAGCGCCTCCGCCTCTATCTTCAGCCTTCGGCGGACCTCCCGCGCGAGATCCTTCGACTGCCCGTGAGTGGTCAGGACCTTTCGCGGGTTGCAGGCCTCGATGAACGTCATAAGCGCGGAGAAGTCCGCGTGGTCGCTGAGCGGGAACTGCGCGTCCACGTCGTACGACCGCCCGAAGTTGTAGATGCCGCACCAGCCCGATGCGTAAGCGGTCTTCCCGCCAAGCTTCCTCAGGGACTCGATCTCCGGGCTCACGGGGCGCTTGAGCATTGCCTTGGTCCCGATGAAGGCGTGCGGGCTGCGCCTGTCCTCCTCGGTGACCTCGGACAGCCTCCTGTACTTGAGCGGGACGCCGTGCGCGCGGTAGATGTCGGCGATGTCCGCGATGCCATCTGTCGTGATCACGTCGTCCGTCACCTTGTTCATGAGCCCGATGAGCTCCTGCGCCTTGCCGAACTCGTACCCAGACATGGCGACGGGGCCGGACTCCAGCTGCGTCTCCGCCCAGGAGAGGATGTCCTCCACGACATCGGACTTGGGTCCGAAAACGAAGCCTGGCTTGCCGTACGTGGCCTCCACGATGAGGACGTCGCACTCCTCCGGCTGGGCCTTGCCGCACGTGACGCCGCCCTCAGGGTTGAAGTCGCCCGTGTACATGACGTTGTTCAGCCTGACCATCGCGGAACCGAAGACGTGCCCCGCATCGCGAAAGACGACGGGGAAGCCGTTGTACTCCATCTCCGTATCGTACTCCAGCGACGTGCCCTTCCGGCTGCCTATCCTGACGCCCATGATATCGCGAGTCTGCGGCGTCATGAGAGCGCCCTCCGCCATGTGGTCCATGTGCCCGTGCGTGACTATGGAGCCGTGACACGGTCTGCGAGGATCGAGAACGACCTCGTCCAGTCTCTCCTGGACGTGCACGCCTATCTTGCGGAAGATACGCATCTACTTTCTCCTGGTGAACACGTACCTGATGGGGATTCTCCTCTTTAGACCTGACGAATAGCCGCACGTCTCGCACTTGAAGCCCAGGGTGACCGTCCCGCCGAAAATAGTGAGGTTGCGCACCTTCTTGAGCTTGGACTTGCAGACCGGGCATTTGTAGGGGGCCCGCTTCTCGGAGCTCTCGCGGTAGTGGATCTCCATCTCGAGCCACGGTACGCCTATCGACAGGTGCCTGAGGCGGACCTCGCCCACGCCGTACTTCTCCTTGTTGTTGAGCTCCTTCTCCACGAGCTGCTTCAGCCCTCTTTGGGAGTCGACGACACGGCGCTTCTCGAAGACCTTCTCGATGGCCTCCAGTATCTGCTCGTCCTTGGGAATGCGGTACTTCCCTCTGGGCATTAGTTGGTAATGAATGGTAGCATTACTAAACCTTTTGGCGTGGCGCGATTCGCCTCCGCCTCCTGAACATGAGCGGTGGCTTCTCCCTGAACTCACGAAGCCCCGGGAGGGTCAGTCTGGCGAGGAACCAAGATAGCGAGAGCCACCAGAGAAAACTCGCTACATACAGATGTGGGTAAGTGGGAGGACCCCTCCCGCAAAAGCAGCCCAGACCGACGGCATGGAAGGGCCACCAGAAGACCCAGTTCAGCGAGACGAGTGAAATGCCCCTACAGTCCGCGCAGGCGAGGGGACAATCATCCTGTGTATATCCTATGCCTGGCACGTGGGCGAGAACAGATACGATCCACAGAACGGCAAAGAATGTCGCGAGGATGCCGGTGTTGCTCCTCACCCAAGCCTTGAATCTCGCCCTTCGGGACCATGCCGTGGAGACAATTCTGGCTATCGCCACCGAAACCACCAGCCACCAGAAGATGCTCAATGCGTATTCGAACGGATGGGAGATTAGCCAGCGGTGGAGTCCAGTCGCCTTGACACAGCATGCTATGAAGTGATTCCCTGTCAGGAAGTATGGCCACCATATAATGGGATTCAGCATCCACACGGATATGTAGGGATTCCGAAAGAGCCCGATACGCTCCGTGTAGCCGAGAAAGACTATTAGCGCAAACGAAGCTGGAAGAGTCACCCAGAAGGCCCTGCTCCGCGGGAACCTGCGCATGATCCAAGGCAAAAGCCTCGATATCAAGGGGACGTCTTCACGATTCTCATCCGCCTCATCCAGCGAATCCTCGCTGCCACCCGCCCGCTTTCCTGCAATCACGGTTCCTCGATTAGCCGGGTCGCTATTGGACATGCCGAATTCGTTCGGCCAGAAGCGAACGATTTGACATGGATTAAATACTCCCTTCTACATGATTTCCGCGTGGGAAGAAGGATAGTGCTCGACGCCGAGAGCTTTAGGGCCCTCTCCTCCGAGACGAGGGTCCAACTGCTCAAGCATCTTGACGAGAACAGGCTGACCCTGACCAACCTTGCGAAGAAGATGGAACTTGCGAAGGCAACGGTCTCGTCTCATCTCGAGAGCTTGGAGAATGCTGGGCTGATCAAAAGAATCGATGAGGGCAGGAAGTGGATATACTACTCTCTTACTCGAAAGGGGAGGGTGGTTCTCCATCCTGAATCTGAGAAGGTCGGCGTCATCCTTGCGCTCTCGGTCGGGCTCTCACTCATTGGGTTGGCATCTCTTCTCATGTGGGTCGTTGGGGAGGCTCAAAGAGACTGGACGAGTGCGGGGCTGGACTCCGACGGGGGTCCTGCCATATCGCTTCTCTTGGGGGTCGGAGCACTCCTCGCGGGCTTCATTTCGTATGTCATTCTCATCATCACCGTGAAACGCACGCAGAGGGCAATAGTCATTCACTGATGAGCAGTGTGAATGGTTGAACCATATCCTCTGACTCTGTTCTCGAATCAGATTTGTCCCGAGGATTTGTCCTTTGTATCGTCGAAAAGCGGGCTTGTTAGAATCGTTATGTCGGATGTTCCAGATGTGTAACTAGACGCACATTCATAAGGGGAATCTGCGGAGAATGAAGTATGAGCAGGCCGGAAATACCCGGAAACCCCAAGAAACCTGCATTCTCTACCCGAGATGGAAAGGGCAGGCCAGGAGCTATCCTATGCAGTCCCAGGAGCATCCCCGAAGGATGTCTATGGTATGTGTATGGTAGGTCTATGGCAGGTCTAGGGGAACCT
>JAGMAI010000078.1 GCA_023130895.1 Thermoplasmata archaeon | reverse complement strand
TACACCTTCCTTCCGAAGTAGTCGACCTGGAACTGGGAGGACCCGCCCTCACAGGCGGAAGGAGTGAAGGAGGGCGACTGTGTCTCGTGGAATCCCTGGCTCCTGAGGTAGTGATGGATGGCCCCAAAAACGGACGAGCGGATCTTGAGCACGTTCGTCATCCTCTGCGATCTCACCCAGAGATGCCTGACGTCGAGAAGGAACTCCTCGCTCTTGTCCTTCGATATCGGGAACTTCTCCGAGAAGCTGACAACGCGGATATCCTTGGCCCTTATCTCGTACCCGCCAGGGGCTCTTTCGTCCTCTACGACCTCGCCCTCCACTTCAATGGAGGACTCGACGAGCGCCTGCTTGGCTCCGGCGAACGCTTTCTCGGGAACGTTCCGCTTGTCCACGGTGACCTGGACCAGTCCGCTCGAGTCCCTTATGACGGCGAAGACAAGGCCTCCGCTGCTCCTCGTGCGGTGAATCCAGCCACGGATTCCTACGGCTTCGCCAGTGTGCTTTCCCCGCAGTATCTCCCGTATGGGAACCATGATTGGCGGCGATATCCCCTTTCTGCTAAATTAACTTCTGGTCTCGCCAAGATTGATATAAACAACCGGCTTTGAAGATGGCAGTGATAAGAAAGGCCACACTCTCCGATCTCGAGGTCTTGTGCACACTCGAGAAACGCTGTTTCGAGAAGAAAAGGTTCTCAGAGGACCATATGACGTGGCTCCTGGAGAACCCCGACGCCACTTCGTATGTCTACTACAACGAGGCTGGGATTGTGGCCTCAATAATACTCATGAGGCTGGGAAGGATCGGAAAGGTGGTCTCCCTCGGAGTGGCCCCAGGGCACAGGAGGAGAGGCATCGCAACGCAACTGATGGCCCTCGGAGAGAGGGAGATGAAGACTCACGGGGCGGCCTCGATGCGCCTCGAGGTAGGCATCACGAACGATGCTGCCATCATGCTGTACGAATCCCTGGGATACGAGATTGTGAGAGAGATGCCCAGGTACTACTCATGGGGGGAGGACGCCCTCGCCATGAAGAAACCGATGTAGAAAGGCTTAAATCCAGTCCCGGAAATCCCAAGAACCCATGCTCTCACTTCCGAAGAAGTTCTTCGTCACTTCGGGAAAGGCTTCCAGCAAGGTCACGGACCTGAACGCCTTCGATAGAGCCTTGCTGAGCGCCAGAATCGGAGAGCAGAATCTCGTGTCCGTTTCATCGGTTCTTCCCGCCGGCATAGAACAGGTGGAGCCTCATGATCTTCCGGTCGGCGCGATAACGCACTGCGTGCTTGCACAGATGAGAGGCGAGGAGGGAGAGATGATTTCCGCGGGCATCGCCTACGCCTTCAGGAAGGATGGCCTAGGCGGGTATGTCTCCGAGGGGCACATCCACGGCACGAAGAAGGCCCTCAGGGAGATACTCGAGTGGAAAATGGAGGAGATGGCGAGGCTGAGGCAGCTCGAGGTGAAGACCGTCAGGTACAAGATAGAGGAGCTGTCGATCCCGATGGACCGCTATGGCGCATGCATCGCGGCCCTCATCTACTTGGACTAATGTACGGTGTCGTTGTTTGTTCACGTTGTGAGAAGGCGAGAGCGGTCAACCTGAGCCAGAAGACGTCGACCTGTGAGTGCGGGTCGAGAGTCCCTGTCCAACAATCCAAGGTATACTTCGAGAGCGATTCCCAAAGGGAGGTTGCGGAGGCCGTGAGGCAGATGAATGCCCGACTCTCCGGTGCCCCCCAGGGAATTGAGGGTGATGTGAGAGCCCCTGAGAGAAAGGAGGACCTGGAATCGGCATTGTCCAGCTTCTTTGGGGATGAAGTGATAACGAGAAGACGGCTGAGGGCGTTCTTGACGAGGTTTGGGGTCGGGGATTCGGACGAAGTGATAGACAGGCTCCTTTCGACTGGGGCGATGTTCGAACCCGAGAAGGATCATTTTCGCCTGGTGTAACGGGCCAGAACGAGAGCCACAAGGACAGCGATGGGGAATATCAGCATATCAAAGCCAGGGATTGCACCTCCTTCGCTTCCCAGCTTCACCACGACGGTGCCGTCGGCGGAATAGTCGATCGTCGTGAATGTGTCATCAATGGACGCCCTTCCGCCCGGCGAGGAGATGTAAGAATAGGGGTAGTAGTAGTCCTCGATGTGCGTTCCGTTTCCATCGGATTTCCACTCGCTGAATCGATTCGCTCCTCTCACCAGGAACTCGTGATTCGCCATATCCACGGTGACGTTCACTCCTCCCGTATCGGTGGGGAGATAGAACTCCAGCCACGCATGACCTACCCATTCGTTTGTGACGGAGTTGAGCATGGCCCCCAGCTCCACCCACGAAGGGATGCCCCGGGAGCGCAGCATGGACGCGAAAAGGAAGGACATATCGTCGCAATCCCCGCTCCCGTCCTGAAGGGTCTGCATCGGGTACTTCACACTCCCAGTTCTGGTCGAGCTGTACGTAATGTGTGAATCCAGATACTCGTACGTCCTCTTGGCTATCTCGAGCACCGACAGATTGCCCGGGGCGATTTGTGAGGCGAGCGTCTCGACATATGTGCCTTCGTACTCGATCCGCCACTCATCGTGGTTGTACTGCGCTGACAGCTGCACGAGAAGGGGGTCTATCTTGCTCGCATCGCTGACAGACAACGCGCTGGATTCATCGACGTCCCACCAGATCGTCCTGGTTTGAATATGATACGTGGCCTGGATGTTCGCCTCTCCAGAACTCTGCCATATCATCCAGTCGGCTCCGTACTTCTGCACGGCATTGTAGGCAGGAGTGGACGAGATGGCGATGACTTGCTGAGTCCCCCCGCTTATGTCTGGTGGTTCAGGCACGTCGACCGTGTATGACGTGACGGAAGATATCGTGATCGACCTTCTGACCGTGAAATCAACGCTCTCAGGAAAGGTCCTGTAGGAAAGCGGGTTCAGCCAGTTGATCAGGGCATCTCTGAGAAAAGGTGTCAGGATGATTATCACCAAGATGATGAGGAACAGTATCATGAAAGCACGTTTGGCCCCCGAGGGTCGGGGTTCGGGTCTCCTTGACGGTGGTGTCCTCCGCCTCTGAGTTCTGGCCGATTTGATCGCCGGAGGCTTCCGCCTGACCTCAGGAGGCGGGGGCGGCGGTGGAGGTGGTGGCGGAGGAGGGGGAGGAAGTGTGCTCATCACAGTCGAAAATTGGACCGGCGATGATATCATGATTTCGCACCCATTCTCAGTTTTGAAATCAGACCTACTGCTTCTTGACGTCCTGCAGTTTCTCTCTAATCGCCTCTTTCACAAAATCAGCGACGCTGACATAACCCAGTTGCGGGTTCTGCTTTATGAGCTGCTGGATGTAGATGTGCAGCCCGCGAGGAATGGAAACGGTGCTGTAGAGCTGTCTAGTCATTCAGGAATGAATCAGCCGTGAGTCACATATAGTTTGTCCAGAAGTTATCGATGGTGATTCTCATCCCGTATCGCAAGTCGGAGAGCATCTTTCAATCACCCGTCAATTAACCTTGTGAGTACAGTCAATCACGGATAATGGAAGGCTCCTGCTAGCTACTTTTCGCGGTTCTCGGTGAGCCTCTTCCTCCTCGCCTTCCGGACTTTCTTCTTCTTGAGGTCATCGGGTATGCTTACCGGCAGGATGAGTTTGTACGCTCTCCAGTAGAGCAGGAGGGCGTACAGGGCGGAGGCGATCAGAAACGCGAATCCCAACCAGATGAAATCCGGATACATGGGGATGAGAATGAACGGGAGTATGAGGAGCACGTAGAGGGACCTGTACACGATGGCCTGGAGAAGGCTGGGAAAGACGTCTCCCTTTGAGGAACCGTACCCGATCACGGACCCCGTGGAGACGTGTAGCGCGATGATCCCGATCGACAGCAGAGATAGGCTGAAGAGCGTGAGGGCATCATGAACCGGATCCGTGAACCGCAGTGTAACATAGTTGTCAAAGAAGGCCATGGCCGCAGCGATCCCGACTGACAAGGAGAGACCATAGAAGGTCGTGTCAAACTTCAGTGAGAATCTCTTCATGTTGAGGAAAATCGTCTTGAAAGATTCCTCCACGACGGCCATCCCCATCAGAGACAAGAACAGAATCCAGACGGGGTCCAGTTCGGATGGAAGAGAGAGTCTGAGAATGTTCGCGACCGTTCCAAAGACAAACCCGATGATGAGCGTGAAGAAGACCTTCTGGAAATCGAAAAGGGACTCCTCCACGACGGGATAATCGTAATTTCGAAGTGCGTGGAAAACTATGACGAATGCGGGTATGCCAACGATTATGGCACTGACGATGAAGGGGATATCCATTGGACCGCTGGATTATCGTCAGCACATATATCTTTATTTGTGCACGAATTGAGAAACTCGAGACAACAATTAAATATCCAATGGATTTAATAATAGGGTCACAGAAGTCTGGACACTACGGTGAGCGACTTGAGTGGAAAGGAGAAGGCGATCTGTCCAATCTGCGGCACAGAGATTGATTCAGGCACCGAGTTCTGCAAGAATTGCGGTTCGCCGATGGATGCAGTGACCACGGATGTCGACAGCGGGGAACTCGAAGATCCCCTCGCGAGCCTGGAGGAGGTCGTCGGTGAGGAGCCTGATACGATATCAGTCTGTCCGCAGTGTGGGGACTTCACGAAACCTTCTGACATCACATGTTTGACATGCGGATACAAGCTGAAGGATTCCCCTGAGCCCACGCCTGACACTTCAAAGGGTACCGGGAGAAGTGCCAGCATTGCCGATGCCATGTTTCTTTGTCCAGAGTGCGGAGCCTTCCTTACCGAAGAGGCTCGAATGTGCGACATCTGCGGGGCGGCCCTCTCAGTAGAGAAGAAGATCGGTGTTGGGGATTTCGGGACGGAGACCGAGGAGAAGGAAGAGAGGGCCTGCCCTGATTGCGGAGCCTTCTTGGACGAGGATACGGGCAGGTGCCCAATATGCTCCGGAGAGGCCCGTGAAGAGGCGGTCGAATCCCCTATCAACGGCATCGACGTCGAGGACGACATAAACAAGTTCCTCGAGGAGCTGGAGGCCACGGAGATCTCCGAGGACGCGACGAGCGAGATGATGGTCGAGCCCACGGAGGGGGAGGTCACGATCGAGAAAGAGGAGGCTGCGATTCCCGAGGCTCCTGCTCCAGAGAGAACCGCTCGAAGAGAGCCCGTTGCGGCGGAGCCAGACTCAGGACCAGTAGTGAGGAAGGCCCCCTCACCGGTCCCGAGCAGAATACCGCGTGAGAGGGTGGCTCAGAAGAGGAGAGTCCAGGTCCAGAGGGTGCAGGAGTTTCTCGCGTACTCCAGCCTCGTTGCCATTGTCGTGTACTATGTCTCGAGCCAGGCAGGAGTGGACCTGATATACTGGACCATGCTGGGAGTGTTTGGCGTCATCTTCGGCTTAGGGCTCGCCCTTTCGCTCATTAACGTCCCGAAGAACTGGAAGTCGGCTGCGATCAGGTCGATTCCGTTCATCGCAGGCGGCGCGGCCGTGATGCTGGTCCCGTTGCTCCATCTGCTCAGCGCCGCGGAAGCCGTGTACTCCTTCGATTTTTCCATTGTGATTGCTGGTGGCTTGCTGTCCTTGTTTGGGATATTCGCCATGAGGCGGGACTTTCTCATATTCCTGATATGGTCCGCGGGCTCTCTTCTCGTCTTCCTGATGTCCTTCTCGGCCATCGAGCTCCCGACCACCTGGGGCATTGGCGGACCGACAGCTGTCTCGCTCTGGGCGTTTGGCTTCATTTACTTAGTGCTCTCGGTGGTGCTCCTGATAAGGATGAAGTGGATCAGGGTTCTTATAGACACAGAGATCCTGGCGGGAGACAGGAAATACAGAGAGAGGCGGTTCAGAGAGTCCATATCATCATACGACAAGGCAATCAGCGCCTCCGCGACCCTCAAGAGCTCGACCGATTGGACGGACATCATGGATGTTCCGTGGTATAGCAAAGGTGCCGCCCTGACGATTCTGGGGAAGTACGAGGAGGCCATCGACTGCATAGACAATGCCCTGAAGTTGAGCCCGAACAACGAGGTGGCTCTCGTGAACAAGGGCATGGCCCTCTCGCGCCTAGGAAGGCACAGGGAGGCTCTCAAGTGCTACAACGAGGCCATCAGAGTGAACCCCAGCTATGAGGTCGCCTGGAACAACAAGGGGAACGCGCTCACGAGACTGAACAGATATGATGAGGCGGTCAAATGCTACGACAGGGCAATCCATCTCGACGAGGAGTACAGGGAGGCCTGGGTGAACAAGGGCTACGTCCTCGCAAAAAAGGGGGACTACGACGGTGCCGCAAGGTGTGCAGATTTCGTCTCTAGATTCAGCACTTCAGGCTCGCCAAGGACCGGCGAAAGGTTTATAAGTTAATTCGAAGCGTTCACCAATCAAATGATATAAGCTCGGGCTCCATGGATTAGGTAGGTCCACTCCGTCCCTGCGGAGGAAAACTAGAAAACGACAGAGTCCCATATCCAATACGCATAGAGGGGGAATATGAGGAAACTGAAGACAGCAGGACTTCTATTTGCATCGCTCTTAGGCATCTCTATCTTCCTGTCTTCCAGCCCTCTCGCTAGCGGGCTTCCCAGCGTAGGGGATGTCTTTCTTGTGCTTGAAGCCCCGGGAATGGGCGACATCATCGTGGAGGATTTCAACTCGGATGGATTCGATGATATCGCGGTCGCCAGCTACGCCCAGAGCTCGGTCTTTGTCTACTTCCGCACTCCGATTGGCATGTCGACCTATCCGACAGTGACTATCCATGCCAATCTCCCCTCAAAGATTACCAGCGGGGATGTCAACAGGGACGAGAAGCCCGACCTCGTCGTTCTGAGCAATGACCGCATCAGCGTTTTCGAGTGGCAACCGGGTGACCAATTCGAGCTGAAAACGACACTTTTCATCTTCGACCCCAAGGACGTGGCTGTGGCTGACAGCGGATCGGATGGCCTCAATGACATTTATGTGACGGGGCCATTTGGAACGATCATATTCTTTCAGGACCCCATGATTCCGGGGCGGTTCGACCCCGCTAGGAAGATGGACATTCAGATCGCATGGGGGGATTCCCTCTCGCTCGCAGGGTTGGACGGTGATAATCTGGTCGATTTCATTGTCACGTCTTCCTATCACCTGACTTCCTTCGTGCAGATGTCGCCAGACAGATACGAAATCAGCTCGACATTCATACTGGACAGGATGGACTACAACCCCGAATACACGTGTGTAGGGGACGTGAACTCGGACGGTCAGGTGGACATCGTAATGTCCAGCCCCAGCTACCAAAGTGGCGACTCTGGAGCCTTGACGGTCTTCTTTTCCGATGCCTCAGGTGAGTTTTCATTGTCCGATAGCATTGAGGTCATTGGAAATATATCGACGACCGCTCTTGCGGACTTCGAGAAAGATGGCACGAGCGAAATACTGGTCTCGCTGTCTGATGGCAACCTTGATGTGGTGAGCCAGTCCTCGGGCTTTACCCTCAACCCGACGCCGTTAATAACCATGACCGAGCCCGAGGGAATGAGACTCCTCGGAGCGGGAGACTTCAATGATGCTTCCCTGGAGGATGTCGTTATGCGCGTCGCCGGTTTCATCTACATCTTCTTCTTGGAGGACAAGGACACCGCAGTGAAACTGGTCATGCCGATTCCCTCCACATTCCACCTCAACGAGGGGGAGACTATTGACCAGCTCATCGATCTGAGACAGTACTTCATTGACGATCATGGGGTTGTCAGCTACGCCCTGACCTACGAAGAGGATTCCTCCAAGCTCGACGCGACGCTCGACGGCCACTTCCTCAGCTTTGACGCGAGTCCTGGCTGGTCGGGATCCATGATGTTCCAAGTCGAGGCCTGGGATGGCAATCCGAACAACGAGCCAACCAAGAGCAACGTCTTCGGTGTTTGGGTCAACGACGCCCCCAAAATCGTGAGTATCGCACCCTCCGAGGCCGAAATCGGTGGCGATTACTCATACCAGATCATCGCTGAGGACGATTACCCTCAGTGGGATTCCATCACGTACAAGCTCGTCATCGGTTCGGACGGAATGAGCATCAATGAGGACGGGCTGCTTACCTGGACCCCTACGGATTCGGGCACGATGACCGTTCGGATAGAGGCCAGAGACATATTCGGTCTGACCGATGTCCAGGACTTCGTGGTGGAGGTCCCGGCGCTGCCTCTTCCTCCGCCAGTTGTCCCGGACGAGACCCCCTATGTCGCCGGGGCGGCCGTCACAGTGATTTCCGCGGTGGGTATCGGGGCGCTGATTAGCGAGAACGTCAAGCTCGCCCTGTTCATGCTAATCGTTCCGCTGTACACGAAAATCAGAAGGGAAAGAGTTCTGGACCACTTCGTCCGTGGTCAGATCTACGGCTACATACTGGCGAATCCCGGGGAGCACTACAACGCCATCAAACTGGCCCTGGGTCTTACGAACGGCTCACTTGCTCACCACTTGAGGACACTTGAGCGGGAGGAGTTCGTCAAGTCGCGTAAGTTCGGTCTGTACAGAAGGTTCTATCCGAAGCATATGAGAATCCCGGAGGACGGTGGCTTCCGCATGAACAACATCAGGAAGAACATCGTGGATGTCATAGGCGAGAACCCGGGCATCTCGCAGAAGGAGATTGCCACGGCGATAAACATAACTGCGCCAACGGTGAACTATCACATAGGGATTCTGGCGAGCACCAAGATGATTCGCGTCGTCCGGGAGGGCCGGCGAACGAATTGCTTTGTTGAGAGAAGTTAACCCAGAAAGAGTGCGCCGTAGATTCTCGCATCTTTCATGAGATTGTCCACAATCACGTACTCGTTGACGTTGTGGGCGGTCTCGTCCCCCGTGCCACAAACAACCGCCGGAAATCCTGCTTTCCTGAAGTGCCCGGCACACGTGCCGCCTCCCACGCCAACTATCTTCGGCTCGACTCCCAGCACGTCCCGCAAGGCCTTCCGCATCCTCAGCACGACCTCGCTGTCCTCGGACGTCTCAGGGCTGGACTCCTCCTGCACCTTCTCGAGAGAGACTCTCACGGAGTATTGCTGCTCGGCCTTTCTCGCCAGGGTCTCGACCTCTTTGAAGACGTCCTCGGTTGGGTACGGCGGGAGGATCCTGCAGTCAACATAGAACACATCCTTCCCAGGAACCGTGTTCACATTCGGGACGTTGGCTTCCTTCTTGGTGGGTTCGAAAGTGGACGAGGCGGGCTTGAAGCGCGGGTCCTCCTTGTCGAAGACCTTGTGCAGGCGGTCGTCTATCCATGTGATGAGATTCGCGCCCGCCCTGTGGGCATTTATGCCCCTTTCGGGTGTGCTCGCGTGCGCCTGCCTTCCCTCCACTCCCACACGTATCCAGAGGATGTTCTTCTCTGCCACCTCGATTTCGGACCCGTCGGCGGAAAAGCGATCCGGCACGACGATGACATCGTCCCGCTCAAATGCCCCCTCTCGAATGAGATAGGAGATTCCGTAGTCGCTTCCGGTCTCCTCGTCGGCCACGAGCGCGAGGCCGCAGGTCAATTCGGGCTCCGTCGCGGCCTCTTTCACCGCCCAGAGCGCGAAAAGCGAGGCGATGACGGACTGCCCGTTGTCCTCAACGCCCCTGCCCGTCACCTTGCCGCCCTCGACAACTGGATCGAAAGGATCGTGTTTCCACCCGCTCCGGTCACCTGCGGGGACGATGTCGGTGTGAGAGACTATCCAGACCGTCTTCTTCACCTTGCCAGGAAGTCTGACCAAGAGATTGGGACGGATACCACTGGGCACACGGTCATCGGGAGCGTCCATCCTCTCAAAGGGCATCCCGAGTTCTGCGAGCAGCCCCTCTAGGAACTCTACCTTCTCCAGTTCTCCGTCGCCTCCAGAGCTCGGATCCAAAGCGGGTATCCGGCACATGGCGACCAGGGAATCGACCATTTTCGATTCGCATTTCTCAAGGATCTCGGCAACCTCAGAAGATCGCATGGGGGGGTATAACAGAATGGCAATAAGAATCTTCCAGGCAATCGACATCTTTAAACATTCGATTGAGATTGGACTCCTGGATTCGCTTGCGCAAGATCAAGGTCATCGCTCTTATCATAGTGATTCTGTTCGGTTCCTTCCTCTTCTCGAAGTTGGGCGATCCCGACGAGGTGGTGCCGGTTCTCCCACCGTGGGACATAGAGGCCGTCAGTGACCCTTCGTTCCATGATGTGCCATGGCCATCTGGCGATCCCGTTGTGGGGATGGAGGTCGACAACATAAGCCGGGCCTATCCCCTTTCCATTCTGGAATGGCATGGAGTCTTGAACGACCACATATCCGATCTGTCAGTGGTCGTCACATACTCCTTCCTCTCGGATTCCGCCGTGGCGTACGACCGCACACTCGATGGCAAAGTCCTCACCTTCGAGGTTCACAAGGGAGTGTACAAGAACGGTCTCCTCCTGCGGGACAAACAGACGCAATCCATGTGGAGCCAGATGGATGGCAAGGCAATCATGGGACCACTCCAAGGAAAGACCCTCACGAGGATTCCGACAGTCCGGACTTCCTGGTCCAATTGGGAGGCGCTTCATCCCGCGACACGTGTCCTCTCCCCCCCAAGCGAAAGGGACTACGGGATCCATCCCTATGGCGACTACCGGGACAGTGACGCGATCCTGTTCCCTTACAGATACCGGGATTCGTCCCTCGGGGCCAAGGATCTGGTATTGGGTGTCGACGTCAACGGAACCCATGCTGCATACCCGCTCTCTGGCATCTCCAACGAGAGGGTCATCATGGACACCATCGGCACGGAGATCGTAGTCGTTGCTTACGCCTACGGTGCCGCCTTCACCTACCTCGCCCACAATGGATCGTTCACACACATCTCGGACTCAACAATGGAGGACCAGAACGCGATCCGCTGGAACATGACCACTGGCCGCAGTGCGGACGGCAATCTCAGTTTGGAGTCCCTTCAGGGGAACTCCACGGTCTGCTACTGGTTCGCTTGGTTGAACATGCATCCGAAGACGAGCCTTTACAGCTCTGAGTCGCGGAACCTGACCGAGAGACACTGGACGGCGGCGGCCTTGCCCATGACAATTGGCCTTCTGTTGTGCCTCCTCGTCGTCTCATACGAACGCTACTCGAACGCGCGAGCGAAGGACGCGTCCCGACCGCTGAAGTGGATTGCGTACAAGCGCTCGATCATGCTGGCCGCGCTAGCCATACTTGCCTTTCTCATATTGACGTTCGATTCCCTGGGAAACCTGCAGATAGGCAACACGGCGCTGGAGGTGCTCTTCGCGGTACTGTTCCTCCTGCTCGGCGCTGCCATGGTTCTCGAATGGTATCACCTGAGAGGATACGTGGGTACCATGGTCCCCATCGAGCTGAGCGAGTTCAAGGAGAATCTGAAGCAGGTGTGTGCGATCCAGGGAATCGAGATTGAGGAGCGGGAGGCCAAGAAACTGGGCTTTATGGCCACGGAAGGAGGGTACGGACTTGCCGGGCCCAAGGCCGAGATGCTCTTCTCCGGAAGTTGGCTTCTGGCGGGAAGCCCGGAGGGGCTCACCGTTCAGGACGTCACCCAGACAAAGAGGATCGCGGAGATGTCCCTTACAGTCCCGGAAGAAGAGGAGTTAGCTTGATCCGCCCTTGCCGTACATCTTCTCGTACCATTCGATGATCTCCCAATCGTCCGTGCGGTCCAGCTGATCCCTGATCCAGATCCGGTTCGTATTGGCGAACTCCCTCACAATGGCCCTCGCTTTCTGATCTCCGATGAACTCCGATACCGTCAGCTCATTGCCCTTCTTCTTTGCCTTGAACGCACCGACCATCTTGGGGCCGTCGAATATGACGAAGCACCATCCCAATCTGAACTCCGCCCCAATCCGATGTCTCAGGTAGTGGAATAGAAGGTCCATCGGCGTGAGAACGAACTTCCGGTTCACGGATGTGGCTCCTACCTTCTCCAGGTCTTCTTTGACCAGCCAATATAGCTTGTCACTGCCTTCCCTGAAGAAGCCCTTGACGAGGACGCCCTCTTCCTCGAGTTCCCTGAGCACTCTCCTTATCTCGCCCATCTTGAACTCGTTCTTGATGAAGAGAGCGAAGCCCTCCGCGCTGAACATGCCGAAGTTCCTGAGGATCCTTTCGATGACCCTCTTCCTTGCCTTCTTGACCGAGAGCCTGGAAGACTTCACCGTGACAAGTCGGCTGTGATGCGTGTAAGCCGTGTGCAGACCCCTGTTCAGCATCCTCAGCGAGTCCAGTGTGTTCCCGTATCCAAGAGGAGACCTTGCGAAGAGCTTCCTTCTCTTTACCGGTTCCTCGTGCCGGACAACGTTGAGAAGCATTTTCGCATACTGGTCGATCCTCTGACTCCTGGCCTTCTTGTAGACCGAGAGCTCCTTGGGTGTGCAGTACATGCTGTAGTCCGGTATCAGGCGTGCGCTGAGGATGGCTCCGGTATGGTACAGCCTCTGCAACGGCTGCGCCTCCTTGACTCTCAAACGGGCGGCGTAGTCCGATCTCAGCCCGCCGAACTCCTGGACCGCCTCAAGGACGCTGTCGAAGGCCCTCTCGGGCGGAATTCTCTGCTTCCAGAGAACATAGCTCATGATGTCCTCATCTCTGAAGGACACGGGCACGAAACCTCCCTTCGCCACGAAGTCCTGGACCTCGGCGTACCCGTTCTCCAGGAAAAGGTCTAGCTCTTTGATATCCAGTATGCTCTTGCCGAACGCCCCCGTAACCCTGACGAGGTCGTATCCCTTCTTCTCGAAGTACCGCATGAGGTCGTCTATCGCCCCTAGAAGCTCGGCCAGATGCTCCTTGTCGGTCAGCTGGATGTTCCTGATTTCAACGCAGCCGCCAAGTTCCCATATCTCAACGGTACCGATGAGTTCCCCGTTCCTCAGAACAGGGTAGTACCAGCTGTCCCCGTACATGCTGGACAGTTGCGCCCACAAAGGCTGCACCCATGGGTCGTAGAGAGAGACTATCCTCACGCCGTCCTCGGTTGTCCCTCTGGCCTTTTCCAGTTCGGGCAGTTCGCTGGACAGTATCCACATGTCCCTCTCGCCCATCTCCCCAACTGCAATCTCCTCCGCGATTCCTTCCTCCCGGAGGTTGAGAAGAATCTCTCTGATCTCCTCGACAGGGAACGAAGTGTACCATCTGATCCCCGAGAGGGAAACAGGGCCGTATCCTCGAAGGGACCTCTCCACAATCGTCCGTCTCGCTCCCTTCACCGCCCTCATGCGGTCCATCGCTATGTAGAGGTTCAGCTTCGTCCATCCCTCCCGCGGCTGGTACTTGCGGACGATGTGCATGTTCCTGTCGAGCCTTTCCACGCTGCTCCTCGCCCTGTCCCGATCGAGCTTGAGCCGCTTCGAGATCCTGAAGATGTCTACGCCATCGTTGGACTTGATGTACTTCAGTATCTCCTTGTCCAGTTTCGTGAGGTTCTCGCTGCGATAGGCGGAGATGAAGAGGGGGGCGTCCTTTCGCCTGACGAATCTGACACGCCCGCTCAGGAACCTCCCGTGAAGGATGTCCCCGCTCAAGCGTCGAGAGCTCCATTCCTCCATATCGAAATCCGGGAGACGGTTGCTGACGTCCAGCAGATGTCCCACCTCGAGGAACGAGGCGAAGTACTCATCGATGCTCTTCAGGCTTCTCAGTTGCTTCTTCATGAGGTGCAGCTTGACGCTCCCCTCGGAGTGTGTCTTCCGCTCATCCTTCCTCTCCAGCCCGCGCAGGTCGAATGAGAGCATGTACTGGAACTCCTCGCCGATGACGAAGTTCCCGGAGACGATGGCATCCCCCTCCTCTAGGTCCCGAAGCGCCTCCTTCAGGACGCCCTCGTCGATGCTCAGTGCGTATGCCAGTTCGGAGAGGGTCGTTGGTCCTTCTGCCCCGAGCGTGGTCCTCACGAGGCGATCGAGAGCCTCCTCATAGTCATCTGGCTCCACCTCTCGCCTCTCCCAGGATATCTCCCCCGATCCCTTTCTCTTCACCTCGTAGGCCCTCTCGAGCAACGCGATCGCATCCGAGGTCTCCTTGACCTTGGTCCTGGTGGTCTTCGCGATTTCCTTTGTCGTCGCGGGGCCCTTGTCCAACACGGCAAGGATCTTCCCCTCGGTACCGTCAATCCGGATCTTCTTCGCAAAGATGGCGGCGTAGGCGGGCACGTCCTTCTTGAGGGCATGCAGAGAGCCCCTGGCAGTCCAGACAGACTCCACTTCCCCCGCCTCGATGAGCTCCTCGGACCACCCGCGCAGCGTCGCGTGGTCAACATCGGCATGGTCGAAGATGTTCCTGCCCTTCTGCTTGAGCGCGTTCATCGCTCCCGCTTCTCCCAAGAGCGCCAGTATGTCGTCCTTCCCGCTAATCCTGGGCAGCTTCTTCTCGAAGTGGCTTGTGATCCTTTCCTCGCTGAACTGCATCTTCTGGATCTCGGACTGCGGAAAGACCCTTCTCAGAACCTGGCGGTGGAGGTCACGGAGCATGGAGCTCCTGTCCTCCATGAGGACCACGTCCGATATCCCCGCGAGGACGACGTTGTGTGCGAAGGGCGAGGGCGTCGAGGAGTACCGCGTGCTCTTGATCTTCATCTCGCCGCTCTCGATCTTCTCGAGCACCTCCGTCGCATGAGGAAGGTCCATGTGATCGTTCAGTATCTCCCTGTAGGTTTCCTGGATCACCGGGAAGTCCTTCATGTCGTGGAAAGCGTCCATGACCCTCGTGGACCTGAGCTGCTGCCGGCCTATCGACACCTCCTTGCCCTTGTATCTCCTCAGCACGAGGAGGCTCCGCGTGGCGCAGTGCCTGAACCTGTGCTTGAACAGCTCCGTGTTCCTGAGGGCCCGCCTGAGGATGTCCTCCACGTTCCCGCTCGTGACGAGCTTCTCGATCCCCTTCAGGGGCGCCCTCTTCGGGACGGTCAGCATGAAGTTGTCGTCCGTCACGGCCACGCGGATGTTGCACTTCAGCTTGTTCGACAGCGCGAACGCGTATGCGCGGGAGAGCGCGTCATTCACTCGCCTTCCGAAGCAGAAGTGGAAGATGATGTTCCTGTTTCCCTTCGGGTCGACGTAGCCCTCGATGAGCAGTTCCTCATCGGTGGGAACGTGAGGTGTCAGCGCACTTTGCTCCTGGAGGTAGCTGATTATGCTTCGAGCTCCTCCGTCGTCGACCCTGTAATCCTCGATCAGCCACTCCTTCGTCTCCTCTTCACCCTCCTCCAGCTTCTCGAGCACGTCGTGCCTGAACTTCCCCACTGCTATGGATAGGTCGAAGCTTCTGGGGAGCATCTCACCCGCCCAGGAGGGGACGGTGGGCCGCCTTCCCGAGGCGTCCTCGACGTAGATTCGCATCCCCCTGCTCCTC
>JAGMAI010000077.1 GCA_023130895.1 Thermoplasmata archaeon | reverse complement strand
AACTCCTCGCTCTTCACCAGAATGATAGGCTCCCTCAGCATCGTTCTTATTGCGGGCGCGAGAGCATATGAGGATGTTGGTACGGATTCTTGTAAATGGCTTAATACCCGCTCCGCATATCCGAGGCGGTGCTCGGAAGGCTCGCTCGATTGATGACGTATGAGACCGTCCTGTCGCTCGCGTGGTTCTTCGCGGGCTCCTTTTCGCTCGTCTTCCTCATCCGCCAGGGCTTGGAAGTCCAGCACGCGGCCTACTTCGTGGCAATCGGGTACCTGCTGACTGTGGTCTTCCTCCTCGTTTTCTCGAGGACGGGATTCCCTAGAGCGGACATCTCCATGGCCGTGGGCAGCCTCGTCATGGCGGGCTACTTCGCCTGCTTCCTCTACCTGCCCGACCTGGTACTGATCAACGTCGCACCCGTGCTTCTCGCCCTCTACATCCCGGTCTTCTGGATCCCGTTCAACATCGCGCTAATCCGCATGACGACCGTCAAGAACAGGGGTCTCATCATCAGCCTGACGTTCGTCATATTCCCGATCGTCTACTTCATCGGTCCGCTCGCGGGCGGGGCGACGATACAGAGCCTCGGGAGCCTCGGTTACGATGTCGTGTTCGCCGTCGCCCTCCTGTTGTTCGTGGTGAACTCCGCACTCATTCTCCTCACGTGGAGAAAGCGCGCCGAGAAGTACGCACCGAAGATGGACCTCACGGGCGCGTGGTCGTTCCCCTCCTCCGGTTTCTTCTTCGAGGGTATCCAGGAGGGCGTGTTCGCGGTCGCTATCCCGCTGGCCACGTTCTTCCTCGTTGGTGACGAGTTCGACCTGGGAAAGATGCTCGCCGCCTTCGGTGTGGCAGGCGGTGTGATGTCGGTCGTGGCGGGCAGAATGTCCGACAAGAAGGGCAAGCGGAAGATCTTCATCATCCTGGCGGCCCTCGTCTGCGGGCCCCTGCTCCTCCTCTCGGCGTTCGTCTCTGACCCCCTGCTCTTCGGGCTCACGATCGGGGCGATCTACTTCTTCCTCCCGCTGCTTTGGATATTCCTCTTCGTCCTCTCAATCGACCGTGCGGCCTCATCGCAGAATGCTATAATGGTGAGAGAGCTCATGCTGAACGCGGGGAGGACAGTGGGAGCGTTCCTGTGTCTGCTGGCCACTTTCTTCGTGAGCGTCCAGATGACCCTGATGATCGCCGGGATTTCCCTGCTCCTCGTCCCCTTGCTCGGACTCAAGAGGTGACCGGATGGACAAGGATGAAGAGTGGGGACCATCCCGCGATTGAGAACTATGGGAAAACGGGCGGGCCGTGCGATCGCCGCAAATCCCTGCCTCTTGACAGTGTTCTTGTCCTAGACGCCAGCCCTCTGAATCCCATCCATATTGAAGAGCGCTTCCTTCACCTTCTCCGATTCCATCTCGAGCCTCAGGTCTTCCAGAATGTCCATGGCCTTGTTCAGGTAGTCCTTCTCCTTCTCTGCATCCCCGTTCTCCTTCCACATCATTCCGTACTCGAAGTAGGAGTCTGCTAGTTCCTTCTCCGTCCCGATCTCCTCGCATATCCTGAGGCTCTCCTCGAAGTTCTCAATCGATTCTCTCCACCTCTTCTGCTCGCGATATATCATGCCGAAGACCCTTTTCGCGTGCGCGATGCCGTCCTTGGCGCCCATCTCTTCTGACACCTCGGACGCCCTGGCGCAGAAGTCCAGGGCTTTCTGGAAGTCCTTCTTCTTGAGATATACTTCCGCGATCTTGATGGAATAGTAAGCCGCCAGTATACGGTCCTCAATCTCCTCTGACATCTTCAGGCCCTTCTCGCAGTACCTGAGAGCCCTATCGTATTCCCCCCGGCTGAAATGAGCATTGCAGACGTTGTTGAGGGCGAGAGCTTCCTCGCTTTCCCCGCTCTCCACGAAGTCGGGCTTCTTGGCATCGATCTCCTCGTCCCGTTCCGCTTCTCTTATGCCGAGGCTCCTGATCTTAGCCCTTATCCTGGCCCTCTTCGTCCTCCCCTCGGCCAGGTCCAATGCACTCTCGTAGGATTCTCTGCTCTTCTCGTAATCTCCGATCACGCTGTACACATCTCCCAGACCGTCGAGAGTCTCCACTCTTCTCTGCTCCTCCTCTTCGATCTCCAGGGACTCGTCGTAGAACCTTATCGCCTCGTCGGTCGAGTAGTCCTTCTCCGCCGCCTTGATGAGGTACAGAAGCGCCTTGTCCCCGCTCCCGGAACGATGGTAGTGGAATGCCAGGTCTCCAGCCACCTCATCCAGATCGTCCTTGTTCATCTCCTCGATGGACTCGGCGATGACCGCGTGGTATTCCGTCCTCAGTTCCCGCGGCATCTCGGAGTAGAGCACTTCCTTTATCATTGAGTGGTCGAACACATAGCTGCCATTGCCAGAATGAATCAACCTATGTCTCTGGTCCAACCGCCTGAGAGCCTTGAGCAGATCTATCCTTCCGTTCTTCATCGCAGAGGCCAGGACCTCGGATGTGAACTCCTCACCGATGATCGAGGCCCAATCAAGTGCCTCCCTCGGCTCCTCTTTCACTCGGTCCAGCCTTCTCAGGATCAGGTCGTATATCTTGGAGGGGATGCTGACGTCCCGGATGTCCTTCACCAACGTCCACGCTCCGTCCTGAGGCTCGATTATCCCCTCTTCCACGAACGATTTCACCAGCTCTATCAAGAACAGCGGATTGCCTTCGGTCTTCTGATAGATCCGCTTCCTGAAGTCATCACTGAAGTCGGTCGCTCCGAGGAGGGATGTCAGGAACTCCATCGTGTACTTGTCGGGCAGTCTCTGCAGCTCCATCTTCTCGTACAGGTCCTCACGACCCATCAGACGCATGGTCTCGACGAGAGGATGACCGTTCTCATCGTCCACGACAAGGTCCTCTGGCCTGTAGGTGCCCAGAATGAGGAGGGGGCTCTCCCGCGTCCTTCCCGCGAGATGATGCATCAGCGCGAGGGAGGACGGGTCTGCCCATTGCAGGTCCTCGATGCACAGGAGCGTCGGCGTGACGAGGGCCTGCCTGATCAGCCCCAAGGAGACGTTCTCGAAGAGCGAGTCCCTCCTCCCCTCCGTGTCCTCTTTCCCGTGGAAGATGCCGTCATACTTGCCCGAAGTGATGAGTGCCTCGAGGATTTTCTCGATACCTTCCACCTTCTCGCCGTCTCCGTCCCAGTTCGTCAGTTCGTTGCCGTAGCTGCTGTCAACCTCCGAGAGTATGTCGCCCATGTCGCTTATCAGGGACTCGTTCTCCCGACCCGTGAGTATCAGCACGAGATTCGCGATCCTCCCGCCCTCTATGAGGATGGTGTAGTCGCCGTAGCCGAGCCTGTTCAGCGCGTCCCGCGTCTCCTCTCCGGTCAGCATGGACAATGAGTCCTTCACGAAGCTCCCAACGGCGGATAGCATCGAGGCGAATATGTCCGGGTCGAGCTCCGTCTCTTCCCTCAGCACCTCTTTTATCGACAGGCCGGTGTCCTCCACCAGATAGACGGCCTCTACCCTCGGCGCTTCCTCTGCAAGGAGGTAACCCAGGTCCTTGGACCTCAGGGCCTCCACGAAGGACATGTACGGTCTGAGGGATTCGTACATGCAGTTGCCAGACATCACCTGGAAGCCCTCCGACCGGGCAATGGACTTCAGCTCCTCCACCAGAGTGGTCTTGCCTACGCCTGCTTCGCCTGAGATCAGGAGGGTGTTCCCGCGTCCTTCTGCGACTCTAACGAGATATGCCTTCAGCTCCCTGAGCTCATGCTCTCTACCCACTATGTGGGGATGAAAATCGAGCTGTGGCATAGACTCCCCCGTTTCATCATCTGGTATCATCTTATATATTTTTTCCCTGCGAGCCACTGCCATAGCCAGAATCCGCCGGAGACCTCAGCGTTGTTCTTCCTCTCTCCGAGCCCTCTGGCGCAACCTCCGGACGATCCCCAGCATGAAGTTCATCCTCGGGACCCTGTTCATGTACTCTCTGTATTCCTCTCCGAACTTCTCCACCAGACGCGGGTCAGCGACGAGTGTGTCGATGTAGAACGCGACGAACGCGACCACGCCAGCGGTCACGCTCAGCCAGTGCTGGGTCGTGAGCATGAGGGCAAGGATGATCAGAAGGCCCGCAAGATACTGCGGGTGCCTCACGATCGAGTACACCCCGGTGTCCACGAGTTCCGTCGTGTGGATGTAGCTACTCCCTTTCGGAACGCCGCCTTTCTTGCGGAACTGGTAAACCGGAAGGAAGCCGAATATGATGCTGAGCACCCAGAGAAACCAGCCGATGTACATCATGAAGTCCAGACCCAGATGGTTCTGGTAGAAAAAGAAATACAGAACGAGCTGGAGAACCATCATCGGACTGTATATGCTCGCCAGCACGAGGTCCTTCCTATCCATGTTCCCGAAACGAGTTCTTGCCACGATTGTCGCATCTCCTTCGTCCGCTACCGAGCTTGGCCTTGGACTGTGACGCCAACGAAGCACATCTGTATATTGTTTGCGCCGCACATATTCGCAGCAAGATCCGAGAGTGCCAGGTGACCGTCGTAAGCCCCCTTCTGTTCCGACGGCATTCGACTAAGCGTCCTACCTGCTTTCGCTATTTGGACTTGCTCCGGTGGGGGAAGTCTCAAACCACGATCTTGAATGATGATTCATCAGACTTTCTCCCGCGGTCACGCTACGTGAACGGAATGTTCTCAATTCGTGAACAGAAAGTTCATATACTGTGAACAAGATTGAATATCATGAACCTCGTGAGTCTTTTCGGATCCAGAGAGAGGTTGAAGATCCTTGAACACGTCATGAGCAGAAAGGGTCTTCGAGTGACAGACATCGCGAAGGAACTCAACGTGAGCAAGGGTCTCGTTTCAAAGTTCATGAGAACACTGCTGGATAGTGGAATCGTGAGAAAGAGCGATGGCGCGTTCTATTCTCCGAGCGACAGCTACGCAACGAGGCAAATCAAAAGGGTAATCAATCTCAGCAAGGTCAATCTCCGAAGGATAGACAGAAAAATGATAGATGGCATGGGTATCTACGGCAGCTGGGCTCGAGGTACAAACACAATCGAGAGCGATGCGGATATTTGGGTCAAGGCAGAGGAGTATCCCCCGCAGGAATACTTGGCAAAACTCTCTGCCCAGTTGAGAAGGATCTTTGGATGCGAGATACGACTGCTCGTTCTCACTCCGACGAAAACCCAGGAGCTCATGAAAGATGATGTGTTCTTCTCTGCTCTGACCAGGGACTCGGTCCTTCTGTGGGGTGAGGACATTGCTTGACTGGAAAACGTGCTTTAAGCAAGGTCTGTTGCGGCATATCAACCCCTCTACTCAAAAGGGCGCGATGAGCCTGAAGAAATCAAGGGCAGTCCTAGACGAAGCACAGAAGAACCTGGACTCGGAAGCGTACAACTCATGCGTCCACTCCTCGTACCTCGCCATGTTCCATTCGGCCAAGTCCATCCTATTTCGAGACGGCGTCCGAGAGAAGAGCCACTACTGCTTGGCGAGGTACCTGGACCGCTACGTCGAAGACAAACACATCGAGGAGAGGTGGATCGACCTCCTGGACAGGATAAGGGATGTGAGGCACGCGGGGCAGTATGATCTGGCATACTCAAGCACGGAAGAGGAGGCGGAGAGTTGTTTGAGAGCGGCGAGGGACTTCGTGGAGAGGATGATGAATCTCTTCGAGAAGACGGAGAAGCCTGGTGCCAGGTGACCGTCGTAAGCCCCCTTCTGTTCCGACGGCATTCGACTAAGCGTCCTACCTGCTTTCGCTATTTGGACTTGCTCCGGTGGGGAGTCGCCGTCTCACCAAATCCGCTGGAGACCTCATCGCCTGGCGAATCATCGCATTATCCAGCGGCTGTGTCGTTTCTGCGCCCTTGCCTGCCCTCTCGGACAACTGGCTTGAACCAGTCCACCTTCTGTTGGAGGGGGGACTTTCCTCAGCGCCCGAAGGCACCGTCAGCCGTCCACGGTCTCCTGGCGTATCAACTAACGACCCGCTAAGATTTAGTCTTTTCGTGAGTTGACCGACCCAAGAACGGGGATGCTCCTCAACTTCCCCTCGTCGAGCCTCTCCCAGAGGATCCCGTTGGGCTTCTCCCTCCTCTCGCATTCGATGACCTCGCTCCTCGTGACGATGAAATCGATCGGGACATCATGCTCGACCATCGGAATGTCAACGTCAACGACCTGGACCGCGTGGACCGTCGTGAGGATCGGCGTGTCCTCATCGACGATGCCGAACTCCCGCCCTAGTGCATACTCCAGGTCCGAGTAGCCGCCGCCCTTCCCGACCCTTCCGCCTGAGCGGTTCACGGCGACGGAGCCCGCTACGACCATATCAACGGGATTCATCTCTCGCGGATGCACCGCCCGCCCGTACTTGAACGCGCCTCGGATGGTCGATGCCTTTCGCGGGGACTCGATGTAGTTCGGGTCGACCCGGATGAAGCACTTCTCCTCCCTCAGGCGGGGAACGGCCATGTATATCGTCTTCCCGCTCTGCAGCGCCATCTCCCTGAGCGGTCTCTGCGGGCTGTCGGGGTTGCACTTCACGAACCTGGCTTCCCGCCAGGATTCCAGCTCCTCCACCCTCTTGGCGGCCACGTCGGCGCCCTTGAAGTTGGGAATGCGTCCAAGAACCGGGCGGGGGAAGAGAGCGATGTCCTTCTCTTCCATGACGTCCCAGATCATCTCCCGGATCTCGTCCTTGTCCATCACTCTCACGATGTCAGCTCGACTATCTTCTCGTAGTTGTCCGGGTGCTTCTCGAAGTATGCGCGGACGGGTTCCATGATCTCGTTCAGGTACCGCGTCGTCGCGCTCTTCAGGTCGCTCGGGTGCAGCTCCCTCCCGCCAAAGGCCCTTCCCAGCTCCTCGTAGCTCCTGAAGGAGACATCCCCGCCGAACTTCTCCTCCCGCTCGACCTTGAACTCCTCGACCGCCGGAAGGATGACCAGCCTGCAGATCTCCAGGACGGGGTTGTCCCCGACGTCCCCCTCTGGGCAGAACGCCTTCCTGATCTTCTGCTCCACGACTTCGGGCGTCTCGTGAATGGATATGAACGTCTCCGGCTTGGACTTGCTCATCTTCCCCTCGAAGGAGTCCATGCGCCCGCCACCCTGCAGGCCCGCCAGAAGCGGCGTATGCACGGCGACAGGTTTCCTCGCGCCTATCTTCCCCGCCACGTCCCGCAGGAGCATATGCGCGTGCCTCTGGTCCATCCCGCCCAGGGCTATGTCGAGGTCCAGCTCCACGATGTCGGCGGCCTGCATCGCCGGGTAGATCAGCTTGGAGGCGTCCATGTCGGCGTCCTCCTCCTTGCGGCCCATGATGGTCATCGCCCGCCGCATGCGCGACACGGTCGCGTTCTTGGATATGGACAGCACCTTCTGCCAGTACTCCCGCCTGCCCACCAGCTCGTGCGCGAAGAGGAACTCCGTCTTGCCCGGGTCAACGCCGAGCGCGATGAAGCAGTCCCGCACGTAGTCCCCGCATATCTTGATGCTCTCCAGCGTCCCGTCGAGCTTGTCGTTGATGTAGGCGTGCCAGTCCGCGAGCAGGAACGTCGTGTCCAGCCCGGCCTCGCAGAAGTCGATGATTTTGCGCGCCACGACGAAGCCCTGGCCGATGTGCACGATCCCCGAGGGCTCGAACCCGACGTAGGAGCGTATCTTCTCCTTCTCGTCGAGGAGCGACGCTAGCTCCTCCTCCGTGATGATCTCTTCCGCTCCCCTCGAGATGAGGTCGAACCTAGAACCAGCCATGTTATCGTGCAAGAGGAAGATCGATTTAAGACTTCTCTTCCTCTCCCTTGAGCTTCTTGGCGACGCCTTTGACGAAACCCTTCGTCTTCCTCCCAGCGTCCTTGACAATGGGCTTCGTCTTATCGTAGGCCTTCTCAGTAATATCCACAGCGCCCTCGATGACCTCGCCTGTCACGCGTCCAGCGTCGCCCACGAACTGCTCCGATTTCGACTTGATCTGGTGCCCGCAGTCGGGACAGAACGCGGCCTTCTCCTCGACCTCAGCTCCGCATTTTGAGCAATGCATTGTATCGAGACATAATCTCTTACGCTCCTAAAGAGTTTTCGCGCGCGGGTTCTGGTCTCTGACGAAAGTGTTAATTGGCGGCTCCCGTATTGAACAGGGATGAAGCGGGGCACGGTCCGCACGAAGGCCAGGACAGCGGCCAAGAAGAAGGAGAGGGAGCTCATCGCGAGGGTGAAGAGGCTCCGCGACGGGCCCGACCCCGTGATCCCCGAGTGCGAGGGAGAGTGCAGGAAGTGCCCGTTCGAGAAATGGAGGGCAAGGCTGCTCAAGCAGCTGAAATACAAGGACAACAAGAAGAAGCTGAGCGGGCTCGCCAATCTCGGGCCGGACTTCTCGAAGGCGTACGCGGCCGCCCTGCTGCTTGCGACGCAGGACAAGGCGCCCTACCTGGCTGTCGCACACGTGGGCAACAAGGACCTTGCCTACGCGCAGCGGGGAAAGGCGAAGAAGGAGATGCTGATCGGGTTCCAGCACTATCACGACCCGGACGCGCGGCTCCTGGCGGTGGCGGACATCGCGCGCAAGAACGGGCTCTACATATTCTCGATGAAGGACAGGATGGTCTGCACCGGGACGAGCGGGAAGCCGCCGGAGGAGTACGTGAAAGAGACTGTCGCCAGGATGAGGTATCCGTTCCAGAAGACCGCGGACGGCTACGCCGCCCTTGACCCCGCCGATGACACGGTTCTGAGCGTCAAATGGATCCCCGCCAAGATCTCGCTGAAGGTCTCCCGCCACAGGTCCAGCACGAAGCGGAACATCGCGAGCGTCATACTGAACCGCATGCTCCACCCGCAGGCGGACACAGTGTTCGACATACGCGTGCAACCGGGGTTCAAGCACACGAACGGGGGCAAGAACTGCCCGCTCAACAGGCTCACCAAGGTCAGCGATCACTGGAGGGCGGAGTACGTGGGCGGGCGCATCTCGGACAGGGAAGCGATCGACAACCATGTGGAGGACGTGAGGGAGAAGGCGGAGACGATGAGCAGGCGGATCTTCACGGTCGGGATGACGTGCTTCGACGACGACTCCGGGGCTTTCATCGAGTCGCTCAGGCCGAACAAGGTCGAGCGGGAGGCTCTGCAGGCGCTCCTTGACAACCTGGACGAGAACGTCATCGTGGACGAGGCCACTCCCACCAAGGTCCTCGACATGTACTGGAAGGAAGCTGGGAAGGAGGTCCTCGAGGCGGTGCTCGGTGACGAGGACGCTGCCGAGGAGTTCTACGAGAGATCGCTGAAGTCGAAGGAGACGCCGTCGCGGTTCGTGCGGGAGGCCTTTCGGTCCGCTCAGCGCGAGAGGATACTGGCGGACCTGCCGGAGTACGAGAGGCTCCCGCCAGTCGCGAGGTTCTGCGACCGCATCGCCCGCATCCACAGGACGAAGGGATCGGACGCGGCCGTGATGGAGATACGAGGGACCCAGTCCAGGAAGAAGGAGTTCAAGGCTCTGGAGTACGCCTTCCTTCTCGCTCTCGGCGCGGGCAGGGGCGACGAGTGGAGGTACTCGGAGGACGAGCTGGGATTCGGGGCGCATCTGAAATCCAAGGCGGAGGCACTGCTGTCCGCCGACCCCGAGGGATATGACGCATCGCTGCGGAGCCTGATGACCGCGAGCGGGCACTCCTTCTAGCCGATTGCCGATGAAGGCCGAAAGGTCACGAAGGTGAATTCGGCGTTCTTGTCTGCTGGAAGTGACGTGAAGGTCTCCTGATTGCGTTCCTTCAGCTTCCACTCACGATAAGGAATAATGCTGACGACTCCTCCACACGATCACCCATCTCTGGACTTGGGAAATGAGAGTGAATCCAGAGATATGGAATGGTTTCGATGGAAACGATTATATCGTCGCAATCAGTGGTGATATATGTCAACAAGCTGGAGGGGAAGATGTGTCGGCGCCTCGGGATCAACAAGTGGAATCGACCGAAACCGAGACTTCCGGGACTCAGGAAACAGCGCGTTTGCATAATCTGGGATTGAAAGCGGCGCTCTCCGTCGCCTTTGTTTCAGTCGTGAGCGCCGTGGTCCTGTTCGCAGTATTCTCCATTCCCTCTGGCATAGTCTATCCGCCATGTGGTCATGGACCGGCTGTCGATATGGTAACCTCTCCGACAACAAACGGGTATGAACTCGAAATTGGGCCGCCAAGCAGAATGGAGGCACTAGGCGCCTACAAGGTCTCTGTCCTGAAGGATGGCACACCATGGAGCAATATGCCGGTCGTATTGTCAGGCGGAATGGAGGTGAAGAACTCGGGTGGAGATGGGTGGCTGAACTTCACCGACCTGACGAGCGATGGCAAGCTGACGGGAGGGGACTTCTTCACGCTTGAGAACTTGACATCTGGTTCGCAGTACGAGGTCATACTGCTCTGGGCATCGAGCGAATGCGAATTTGCCAGCGAAGTCATCAACGTGCCGTAGTCCTCTCATCGAGCGTTGAATCCAGATGCGCAGGGGAATGAGCTATCGGATTTCCGCATCCACGACAACGTGATAGACGTTTGGCGAATACGATTTGATTCTCCTGACAATGGCATTCTCAACTCTGCGGCCTTCTTCGTGTGCCTCTTCCTTGAGAATCCTGACTGGTCTTTCCGCCATCTCATCCGTGTGGCACGCCTCGTGATAGTGGATGATGCCCTTCTCGCCGACCACTCTCATGGCCTTTCCCAGGTACTCCTTCCCCCAGAGGTATCCCATGATCACCCTGTCAGCGACCCCCTCGGGCGCAACGTCCCTGCAGTCGCCGAGAAGCGGTTCGACGTCGTGCACCCGGTTCAGGCGGATGTTCTCCTCCAGATAGCTGAAGGCGGTCGTGTTGATTTCGCACGCGTAGACCTTGCGCGGCTTCGAGTGAACGGCGATCGGAAGCGAGAAGTACCCGATGCCCGCGAACATGTCCACGATGATCTCGTCCGGCTTGCATATCCTCGCCATCCGTACCCGCTCGTGTATGTTCCCGGATGAGAACATGACCTTCATCGCATCCAGCTTGAAGAGCACCCCGTTCTCCTTGTGGACCGTCGTCGTCTCGCTGCCCAGCATCAGTCTGAGGTCTGGCTCCCTGAACTCCCCGCCAATGCCGCCCACATCCTCGAGGACGGACTTCGCTCCCAGGACTCGGGCGTAGGTTTTGGCGATATCCTGGTCATATTCCCCAAGCGAGGGATCGAGCTTCAGGACGAGCACGTCTCCGATGAGCTCCCACCTTCGCGGGAGCTTCTCCTTGGCGGACGCGGGCAGGTCCAGACTGTTCGCGATGACATGGAACGGTCTCTCCTGTACCTTGATGAGCGGAAGGGAGGGCATCTCCACGATCTCGCCCTCGACGCCGGGGAGCTCGAAGTCATCTCGCAGAAGGGGTATCATCACCGCACCGTCCCGCTCGACTATCCTCATCGTACTATCGACCGCTCCGCAATCCCGAAGAGCCAACCTGGCCTCCTCGGCCGCCTCTTTAGCCACGCGAAACGCACGCACGGACAGGAATCGGGCTCCCGTGATATAGGGTTACTGTCGGAGCGCCCCGCGAACCTAGCCGAACAGTTCTATGGCACCGAACACGCCAACGAGAATGATCTGCATGGCGATCGCCGCGAGTATCAGACCCATTATCCTGGAGAACGCGAGGGCGCCTATGCGTCCCATTCTCTTCGTGATCCTGTCACTGTACAGGAGGAGCAGATAGGAGGCCGCCATCGTTCCCAATATCGCCACCACTATCACCACGGCCTTGACAAGGTCCAGGGTCGGCGTCGAGGCCTCTGCCATGAAAACCATCACGGTCGTGATGGACCCAGGCCCCGCGAACATCGGGACCCCCAACGGGACCGCCCCGACGACTTCCTGCTCCATAGCCTCGGACCTGTCCCTGTCCGTCAGCTTCGTGCCAGGCCTCCCTCCCCAGAGCATGACGAAAGCGATCGAGAAAAGGAGAATCCCGCCAGCGATCCTGAAGGCAGGTATGGACGTGTGGAAGATCACGAATATGTAGTTGCCCAGGAGCGCGAAGACGAGGAGCGTCACAGAGGCGACCAGTATGACCTTGTTGATCACCTTCCTCCTGAGCTCCGGGGTGTACCCCTCCGTGAGCGCGACGAAGAACGTGAGATTGCCCACTGGGTTGACTATGGCGAATATCGCTGCGAAGGCCGAGAGGGCGAAGTCTACCATTGCGGGGGACTCACTTCCACTCACCTATTTAAGCGTGACACAGGCGAGCGCCCTTTCACAAACTATTTGTGCAAAGAAATATTATCGAGTTCAGATGCGCCTCCAGGCTGTCGTGCTTTTGCTCTCGCTGATTCTCCTACTCCCATACGCAGCGGCAGCCGACGACCCGACTCGCGTCGATCGTGTGAACAAGCTCATGTCCAACTTCAGCACACCCCAGCTCGCTCCCGGTGAGTCGGGCACGTTCGCCTTCGATGTCGTCAACACCAACGAGAACAACATGACCAACATCTCGCTGACGATGAGCATCTACATGTTCGCGACGGCGGAGGAAACGAAGGACGTGGACGACAACTGGAGCACGCCGCTCATAAGGAACACTCAGGAGCAGAGGTACACGTTCCCGCCATTCGATCTCAACGGAACTCTGGCGGAGAACAACACCGAGAGGCTCAGCGTGACCATCGACACGTCCGTGCACACGGTCCGCGGTGGGGTCTTCGACCAGGGGACCTACTTCGTGCGGTTCCGGATGGAGTTCGACTACGTCAACGAGTCCGGGCCCGGAAGCTACCTGATGGCGTCCAGGGGCTACTTCACGGACCAGATGTGGGAGGACGCCACGAACGACACGAACGTGGCGAACTGCGACCCCGCCGACAGGAAGGGGGACATCTGCCTCACCTACCTGGGCGTGGACGGGATCATCCCCGACTCGAGCTTCGGCGTCAAGGAGCCCATGCCCATGTGGCCCTTCTACACGTTCGTCGTCCTGGCGGGGTTCTTCCTCTTCCTGGCGCTGATGTTCCACCTGGAGGAGAACCCGGGCACTTGGCCCTGGATGGAACGGAAGTGGAGGCGCTTCCGCGGACTGTGGAGGCAGACGTTCCAGAAACCGAAAAGACCGAAGAAGTGAAAGCTTTATAGCCACGCCTACATAATACCCAGCCGATGAAGGAAGAGGGCTCGGGGTTCCCGCGCGGCGTCGCCGTCTCATTCTACGCCTTTCTGCTGATCCTGGGGATATTCTTCTACCTCGCTTGGGGCATAATCTTCGGAAGCTGGGACGTCACCCGCCCCGAGAACGTGGGCGTCTACGCCATCACGGTCATCCTCGTGGGGTTCGGCATAGTCGGCCTCCTGCTCTACTCCAGGCGCTAGTACGTCCTAGCCACGTACGCCGCCGTTTTCGCCGGTTTCCCGCACACGATGCAGTCGCCCTCGAACTCCTCCCCGTCGTAGAGCGTGCCGAGAACGGACATGCCCGTGACGTCCTCGATCTCGTGCCCGCAGGACTCCTCCCCGCACCATCCCATGCGGTTTATCCCGG
>JAGMAI010000076.1 GCA_023130895.1 Thermoplasmata archaeon | reverse complement strand
ACGCTGTTTAAATGGATTTTGGTGCGGGTCCGAAATATGGGAGAGGTGTGGGGCTAGACCTTAGCTCCACACATGAAGCACTCTGCGTCGTCGGCTGCCAGGACCGTCCCGCAGTTGGCGCACTCCTTCATGTCGGCGGCGCCTTCCTCCTCTGCCTCCTCCTCGGGAGCCTCTTCCGGTTCCTCGTCAGGTGGCGGAGCTTCTTCCTCTTCCTCTGCGGGTGCCTCTTCCTCCTCCTCGGGCTTCTTCCTCTTCGCCAGCAGTATGATGACGAAGATCACGATGATGATTATGAGGAGGATGATCCACCAGTATGTACCGAAGAAGTCATCGGGCGGTGGCGCCTCCGTCACGGTTATGGTCAACGTGGTCGAGTCGAATAGAGCGCCTGTATCAGTGACGGTGAGGGTCACTGTATAGGTTCCCTCAGTTGAGTAGCTGTGCGATGGCTCAGCGAGTGTGCTTGTTTGACCGTCGTCGAACGTCCATGCGTATGTCAGCGTGTCACCGGCATCTGGATCGAATGAACCCGTGCCGTCGAAGTTGATCGTCTGCCCCTCGTTGGCGGACGTCCTGTCAGCGGTCGCAACTGCGGTCGGTGCCAGGTTCGAGGGCGCAGCGGTCGTGAATGACCAAACGGCAGAGCACTCAGGTTGCTCCCAGCCGTCGTCAGCGCAGACCTGCCAGTAGTGAGGCGTATCAGCGGCCAGCGTCACTGTGAGTGCGACGGTTGTAAGATCCGTCGTCCCGTTCTCCGAGAACGGTGCCGTCGGTGTCGCGTCCGTGTCAACGTACCAGTGATAGGTCACAGTGTCGCCGTTCGGATCCGTGACCGCGGCCCAAGTGAGCGTTGGTGTGTGAGCGACGCCTGTCGCGAGGTTCGTCGGAGCCGTCAGCGCCGGGGCCGGTGGCGGGGCGCTCATCTCGAACTGCAGCTCTGCCCAGCCGCCGTACTCGTAGGCGTCCATCCCGCGTACGCGGAAGTAGTAGGAATCGCCAGCGACGAGTGCTAGCGCATTGCTGTCAGCGTTGTAGCCGATCGTCTCCTCAATGCCGCCCGTGTAGGACCACATCAGTGTTCCGCCACCGCCAGTATCGGTGGTGACCTCAAGCTCGTAAGCGGTCTGATCATCTCCATCCGGATCGACGAAGGTCCAGTTGAGGCTCGGCTCTGCAAACACTATGTGGGTGATATTTGGAGCCGTTGTCTCACCCTGGACCGCTAGGTTTATGGGCGCACCAGGTACGTTGTTCACGCAGAAGCTGAATGTCGTGCTCCAGGCTGATGACTCGTAGCCGTCAGTCGCGTTCACGCGCCACCAGAAGCATCCGAGGCCCGTCGTGTCGAAGCCGGATGATGTCAGACCAGTGGTCGTCTCCTCGAGGAATGGGGCTGTCATCATATCGTTGTCTGCGACCTGCACAGTGTAGGTGATCGTGTCACCCGGATCGGTGGATGGTAGCCACGTAACAACCTGTGCGGCAGATGGCGTGAGTACGTCTGTATCGGCGGGTGTGTCAGGCGTTGGAACCGTCGGTGGGCAGTTCATGGTGAACATGATCTCCGACCAGTCCGTGTCCCTAGCCCACCATCCACTGTCGTCGGCTGTTAGCACGCTGAAGTAGTAATCTGTGCAAGGTTGGAGTGCCGATCCGGCGTAGAGGGCGGACTCCATGGATGAGGACATGTTCGATATCCACTTCTGACTTCCAGCCCTGCCAGTCTCGGTCCAGACCTGAACATCCCTGGCACTCTGCGTGTCAAGAACGTCGGGATCGTTGAATGTCCACGTGAACGTTGGCGTCGGGTTCAGCATGTGCGTAATCTCCGGGGCAGCTGTGCGGCCGTCCACCGCGAGGTTAAGTGCCTCATCCGGTCGCTGGTTCGGGATTGGGATATAGAACATGAACGGTGTGGCCCATGCGCTCCACTCCCAGCTGTCCCCAGCACGAACGGTCCAGTTGTAGAAGCAGCCTGCCGTCGTGGCGAAGGTTGCCGAGGTTGTAAGATCTGTTGTCCCGCTCGCGATGATGGTGGGTGCCCCCGGCGGACAGGTTTCCTCCACAGACCATTCATAGGTGATCGAATCCAGTGGATCGAGGTCCGAGGAGGACAGCCATATGAGGGACTGCGCGGCTCTCTCTGGCTGCAGTGACTGGTCCGGCGGGTCGATAAGCACTGGAACTGTCGGTATACAGTTCGAGTGGAATGAGTCCTCTGCCCATGCCAAGCTCCAGAGCTGGCTCGCAGAGTCGTCCTGGACCTCTACTCGGAACCAGTAGTCCATGCACTCGGCAAGCTGCGGCCCTGCGTAGGTGACCTGCTCGGAAGCTCCGCCGCTATCGGCGAAGATCAGATTCCCCATTCCTCCAGAAGCGTCCCGGATCTCCATGTTGTAGGCCTGTTGAAGATCGCTATTGCCATCATAGAAGGTCCAGCTGAATACAGGATTCAGTCGGTTGAAGAGGTGATCTGCATCTTGAGAGCCCAAGAGGAAGCCCTCGACCGACAAGGCTTGAGCCTCGGGCGGGATGGGCGGGTTCGTCGTGTCGAACCACCAGTAACCAGCGTCGCTGCTCCAGGCTGAGTACTCGTACCCATCATGCGCCCTCACTCGATACCAGAAGTGCGACAATGCAGGATACGTATGCAGGATTGAGAAGTTGTCTGAGGTTGGGGCAGGGTTGAACTCGTACGGCGAAGTGAACGTTATTTCGTCATCCGCCTGAACCTCGTACATGATGGAATGACCATCGTCGTCCGTCACGACGCTCCAGGATATGTTGACGTCGACGGGATCTATCGTCTCATTTGCGGGCCATATGTTGATTGGAGCATCCGGTGGCGTGTTCATGCACACCTCGGTGTCAGCCCAGGGACCGTAGTCGTAGGCGTCCTTCGTCCTCGCCCTGTAGTAGTAGCAGACGCCGGGTGAGAAAGCTGAACCTGAATAGACCTCCGTGCTTGCACCGCTGGCGGGCTGATAGCTTGACCAGGTCACCGCGGCGAAGGCCGGATCTGTGGCAATCTCGAGTCGGTAGCCGAACTGCGGACTGGGTGGAAAGTCAGGGTCTTTGTGAGTCCAACCAAGGAGCGGGTTGACCCTATTGGTCACAGGTGATATCGTCTGTCCCGGACCCGTCGCCAAGAGACCCTCTACGCTCAAGTCATATGGTGCTTCGGGAGGCCTCCCTGGCTCGCCACCGCTAGAGAAGTCCACAGAACAATCATTCGTGTCAAACCCAGGCATGGGCTGCCTGCTAATGCCAAAGCCAGGCCCGGGCGGAACCGCATCGGGCATTATCGTGTTGTCCGGCTCACCGAAGTGCGTGCCGCCGGCTGTGGCGTTGTACTCAATCCTGTCCACAACGACGTCCATCCCGCCAAAAGGCGTTCCGGGACCGCCTGGGTTCTCCCAGACGAGCTTCAGCTCATCGCCCAGAGGGCTGAGATAGTCCGTCGCTCCGAGGTCGACGTAGAAGTACATCGTCTCGGATATCGTCCCGGACAGGAAGATCTGCGTCGCCACGTTGTGGAGCACGCCGTCGTTCTTCTCTAGATAGAAATCGTCCATGGACGTTCCTGGCGGGCCGAAGATGTAGATGTACTGTGTTCCCCCCAAACCGGGCAACGTCACGATGTTGTTAATCTTCGGCAACGCGGACGGCTGCGTCGGGGCGATTGTCAGATTGCTGTAGAAGAAGTCAAAGGTCGTCCACACGACCGTCTGCTCGAAGATCGTTGAAGCGCTTCCGAGGTTGACAACATATTCTGTCATGTCTCCCCAGACGTACATGATGTCATCGATGTTGTGGTCACCGCCTTCCTTCACCCACGGGGTGTCAGGATCACCAGGTATCGTGACCTGGTTCCCGACAGTGTCGATGTCGATCTTGCTCGAATAGTTTGACACTGGATACTCCGGATCGAGAATGTCGTCAAACGTCAAGTTCCATCCGTACATCACACCATCTATCCACGCGGACATGGTCTCTCCCTGGGAGAAATTCACTCCGCCAATGTCCAACGCGTGGCCGTATTGGTTGTGAGGTACTGGTATGGCTGCTCTAGCGTGTTGGCTCATCGGAACGAATAGCCCTAACACAAAAACCATCACCAATATCACGCTTATCGATGCCTTTCTCTTCTCTTGCATTCCAAGTCCTCCTCCTAGTATCAGAATCTTCCAAGGTGGATGGTAATCGAGCGGATTACGCTGCATGTATATATCTTTTTGGTGAACCGCTCAGCTGCTAACAAACACACATGGCATAAAAAGGGTTTGGTACAACCGTCGAACTCAGTCCGCCGCGGCGGTGACCGTCTCCTTGGGCTCCGCCTCCGGTGCACCGAAGTACAGCGCTGAGGTCCTGAGAGCGATATCGGCGAAACAGACCTCCACGTGCTTGCCCGTCTTCGCGCTCGTCAGGTGGTAGGGCGATCCGTACTCAGCGGCGAGGTCAGCGACGACCTTCTCATCCACCTCGTGCTCGAGGTCCGCCTTGTTCGCGAGTACGTGCACGGGGACTTCGCCCGCCACGCGCATGACCGAGTCGATCCACTCGCGCAGGCTGTCGACCGTCTCCGGGCGGGTGAGGTCGCACACCGCGACAATCCCCTTCGCTCCGTAGAAGTATGCCTCGCGGAGGAGGTCGCCGAACTCCTTGCGGCCCATGATGTCCCAGACCATCAGCTTGACGCTGAGGATGCCATCCTCGGCGGGGTTGTCCACATTGATGATCCTCTTGGACACCTTCGTCCCTATCGTCTCGAGGTATCGCTCGTCGAACTGGTCGAGGACGAACCTTCGTATCAGGCTGGTCTTGCCCACCTGGAAATCCCCAACGAGGCAGATCTTCACCTTCATCGAGGGTCGCTCTTCCATCGCTTGAATCTCGGTCACTAATCTGTGGCTGCGCGTTCCGCTCTATAAATGCGTTTCCGCCAGATTATCAGGGTGGATAGCGTTCGTCGCCACCCGCCAACCGCCCGTTCCCGCGATAGATTTATCAATCGACACCTCATTCAGAGCCGCGCAGGGGGGCGTGACGAAACGCAGGAGGAGGTACTGAGGAACAGGCTGCTGAAGTCATTGGAGGGCATTCCCGTTCAGTTCTCCCTAATCATCAAGGTCGACGCCACGGACTTCTCGGAGGAGGACGTCTTCCCGCTCGCGGACTTCTTGGACGAGAAGGTGAAGGGGACGAAGCAGGAGGAGCTCCCCGCTCAGCTCGAGTTCGGCGGTGCAAAGATAACCCTCAGGCGGTACACGGTCGATGTCGCGCCCGAGCCGAGGATAATGGTCATGACGGAGTAGCCCAAGGAGATGTCGACCGCCGCTGCATCATTTCGCTTGGTGGTTCCATACTCTTTCCATAGTCGTTACATAGCCTTTCTATACCCTTCGCAGGAGATGACCATAGGATGATCAGGGGATGCTCAGGAGATACTCATACGGATCGCATACAATTTCCATAGAGTTCTTGTAAGAGCTCTATACGGTTTCCATAGCGATTCCATAGTGATCCTATAGTGATTCCATACAAATCCTATAGTCGTTCTCCGATGTTTCTCCGTTCCCGCCCGCCTCATTGATCGCGACCGCACTCCCCGCATATCGCCCACCGAAACGGTTATGCCGAAGCTCATCGATGAGACGGCAATGCCGAGGGCTTGGCTGAGGAAGAGGAAGAGGGACGAGTACTACCGAGCCGCCAAGAGGACCGGGTACAGGAGCAGGGCGGCCTACAAGCTCAGCCAGATCGTGAAGAAGTTCAATCTGATCAGAGAAGGGGACACCGTCCTCGACCTCGGGGCCGCCCCTGGCGGCTGGTCGCAGGTGGCAAAGGAGATCGTGGGAGAGGCGGGAACCGTCCTCGCGGTCGACCGGGTCCGCATCCGCGACATGGAGGGGATATCCATCATGACCCTCGATCTGGAGACGGATGGCGCGGTTGAGCGGCTGAAGGAGTGGGCAGGCGGGACCGTGGATGTCGTGCTGAGCGACATGTCACCGAAGCTGAGCGGGAACAGGAGCAAGGACCACGCGCTCTCCGTGCACCTCAGCGGGATGGCCTTGGCGGTCGCCGACCAGGTGCTCAGAAAGGGAGGGAAAGCCGTCACGAAGGTCTTCCAGGGGGACATGTACGATGACTACCTGGACAGCGTCAGGAAGCGGTTCTCCTTCGTGAAGGGTCACCGTCCAAAAGCGACAATCTCGGAAAGCGCCGAGATGTACGTGATAGCGAAGGGCTTCCGGGGCTAGGCTCCCAGCGCCTTGGCCTTCTGCAGGCACTTGGCGGCCTCGTCCCTTTCTCCGAGCCTGACGAGCACTTCCCCGCGGTTCAGCCAGGCGGCCGTGTACCTCGGCCTTATCTTGATGGCCTGGTCGTGGCACTTCTTCGCATCCTCGAACCTGCCCATCCGGGCGAGTGTGGCGCCCATGTTGTTCCACGCGATCGCGTACTTCGGCCGGATGTCCAGGGCCTCCTCGAACGCCTTCAGTGCCTCGTCGAACCGCTCGAGCCTGAAGAGCACATCGCCCTTGTTTGTCCACGCGATCTCGTTCTTGGGGTTCATCTTCAGCGCTATCTCGTGGCACTTGAGGGCCTCGTCGTACTGCTTGAGCCTCTTGTAGGCCACGCCCTTCGACGTCCATGCGGTCGCGGGCTTCGAGCCTATCCGTATCGCCCTGTTGTAGTGCTGGACGGCCTCGAAGTAGTGCCCGTCCTTGACCAGACGGTCGCCTTGGGCCACCGCCGACGTGCTGATCTTGAAGAATATGAATCCGAGAAACGTCCCGGCGATCGCTATCACGGCGAAGACGATGAGCGGCATCGTGCTCTCCGAGTATGTGTTCCAGTCCCACATCTGGAAGACAGCGAAGACAACGATCAGGGCGACTATGGTCCCCACGACGATGGCGTCGATCATCCTGGCGCTCGATGTCGTGAGCTTGGGCTTCTTCTCGGAGACCTCGACCTTGACGGGTTCCTCCTCTACGGGGAGCTCGATCTCTTCCTCCAGCTTCGGCTCCTCACGGGGCTTCTCCAGGAGCTCCGCGAACTCGGTGCCGCACTCCGTGCACACAGAGGACTCCACCGCGATCATGCTGCTGCAGACAGGGCACTCGAAGAGGTCTCCCTCTTCCTCGATCAGGAGGGAGTCGAGCAGCTCGTCCACAATCTCCTTGTCAAGGTCCAGTGCCTCGTCCGTGCCCTCTGCGGGAGCCTCTATTCCGGCCAGGTCCTCGAGCAGCTTGTCGATGTCCTCATCGCCCTCGCTGACACCGAGCTTCACTCCGCACTCCTTGCAGAACTCGGCCTTCGGTTTATTGAGATGTCCGCAGACCTCGCATGCAATCTTGTCCTCCGGCATGGCTAAGAACCCACCGAGGCGTACTACCGATTATGTCCGATATAAAGCTAACGCAGTGATTCTCCGCGAGTCGACATCAGCACGGACGGGTCAGATTCACCAATACATATTAATATGCCAGAGAAAATTAGTGTAATGGGAGAAGAGGGGGAACCAGACAGAGATGACAAAGGGGATGGATATGATACCAACGATGATTCTCATGGCAAGCAAGAAGGGCTCCGGAAAGAAGGGCAAGAGGTCGAAGCCGGAGAAGGCTGAGTCAACGCAGCGGCTGAAGGACGAGCGGAAGAAGATACAGAAGGACCTGAAGCGCCTGAAGCAGCTCGAGGAAGGCGACGCGGAGAAGGACACTGGTGCCAAAGGGAGGGCGACGATAGAGGACCTGAAGACGAGCATCATGCAGTCCACCGCCCTGCTCAGAGAGGAGGCCGATCGGATCACGTCGGACGCCGAGTCCATAAAGGAGAAGGAGGAGCGTCTCCTCCGGAAGGAGGAGGAACTGGGTAAGCGCGAGAGGGAACTGGAGGGGCTCAAGAAGAAGCTCATCAGGGCGCGGACGACGCTGCTCAGCGACGAGATAGGGAAGCTCAAGGAGGAGCGGAGACAGCTGGGATCGGAGAGGCAGACCGCCTCCCGCCTCCGGGACGAGTGGAAGAACAAGCTGAGGGAGATGGAGAAGCGGGAAGAGCTCCTGCTCAGGGTGGAGAGGAAGCTGGAGGAGAGAGGAGCGTTCCTGGAGGACAACACGAAGAACATGATCACATTCTTCAAGGAGCTGGCGAAGAGCGACGAGATTCTCCTCGAGAGGGAGCTGGAAGTGAAACAGAAGGAGGAGGAGGTCGAGCGGTCGTTGGATGAGAGGATGAAGCAGCTCGACGAAAAGACGGCCGAGCTGGACCAGCTGATGAGGAAGTTCGAGGGCTACGAGGACGTCGCCCGCGAGGCCGATCAGAGGATCAAGCTCGGGGAGCGAGAGGTCCACCACCTGAAGGAGACGCTCACGAAGATGGCCCACGACCTGGGGGAGAGGGAGTCGGAGTTCGAGGCCTCTGCGGCCGCGGTCTCTGACGAAAGGATCACCGAGCTCGAAGAGAAGGAGCGGGAGATAGAGAAGAGGGTGAAGGAGTTTCAGGACCGGGAGAGGGAACTCGAGGAGAGGATCGAGAAAGAGAAGGAGATGCTCGAGGAGAAGCAAGCCGAGATGGAGAGGAGAGAGGAGAACCTCTCGCAGCAGGGCGATGAGCTCGACAAGCTCCGCGAACAAGTGCAGAAGGCCGAGGACACGTACAAGCAGGAAGGGGAGATCATCCAGGAGAAGAGGGAACGGCTGGATACGGACATCCAGGAGTTCGAGGAGAGGAAGTCGTCCGCTTCGGGCGATGAGATGCAGGGCCTCGAGGCCGAGAGGAAGGAGCTGCAGAAGAAGAAGGAAGAGCTCGAGGAGCGCGCGAAGGAAGCCGAGGAGAAGCTCCGGACCGCGCAGGAGAGAGAATCAGAGATCGAGAGGCTGCTGGGCGAGGCGAGGGACCGGGCGGAAAATGCGGAGAGGGAGAGCGAGCGCCTCGGGAAGATGGAGAAGAAGCTCCAGGTCTACGAGAACGACATCATAGACGCCCGCGACGCGCTGATGACAGTCGACAAGATGCTGGAGAAGATGCCCTACGAGGTAATCGACAACTTCATACGCTCGGACTATTTCGAGCAGTACGAAAGGGCCTTCGAGGCCATGAAGAAGGATTTTGACAAGGGCGGGGAATAGGGTAACATTTAAGATAGCCCGCGTGGTTCTTTGAGTCGGATGATAACCTATCTGACCGTGACGTTCAACAGCGACGGCGCAAAGCCCTCGGAGGTCGCGCAGCGGCTGCACTCGCTCGGCTTCGTCCCGACGACCGGGAACTACGACTTCGTGTACGAGTGGGGCACGGAGGCGGGCGTGGAGGAGGCGGTAGACCTCGCGGACCAGGTCCACCTCACGCTGAAGGGGATGATGGTCCTCTACAAAATCGACACGGTCTGATCAGCCGCCCATGTCCGGAGGCCGAGGCTCTGAGCACGCCAGTGGGTCGCATTCCTTGTGTTTTCCCACATACAACCCGGGATGGAGCCCCGCTATCCTGAGGGCGGGTTGCTTGAAGCTCTTGCCGTGCTTCCATCGGAAGTACATGTAATACGACGCCATCGAGGCTATGGAGTATATGGGTTGCCACTTCCTGTCCCAGCAGCTGATGTTGTACCTCCAGCACGTGGCGAGGAAATCCAGCTGGGCCTCGGTGAGCCTCTCCAGGGGCATCATCCTCTCGTCCCTCAGCCTGCTGTCGTGGAGCGGGATGAAAAGCAGCGGGACGTAGAACATGTCCAGGTCCTTCATCTTGTCCAGCA
>JAGMAI010000075.1 GCA_023130895.1 Thermoplasmata archaeon | reverse complement strand
CCGTACAAGGAGTTCTCGAAGAACCTCTTCGTGACACCGGGACCGCACGCATGCTCCAAGCTCATCGCGGCGGCCTGCGATGCGGGGGCGAAGATACTCAACATGACGAAGTTCGATGACGTGGTCCTCAGGGAGAACAACAGGGTGGGCGGTGTCGTCGTGAACTGGACACCCGTCAGCGCGCTTCCGCGGGAGATCACGTGCGTCGACCCCATCGCGTTGGAGTCCAAGCTCGTGATGGACGCGACCGGGCACGAGGCCGAAGTGGTGACAAAGCTCGAGCAGAGGGGAATCCTCAAGAAGGTCGGCGAAGGAGGGATGTGGGTGGAGAAATCCGAGGACCTTGTCGTCGAGCACACAGGCGAGGTTCATCCGGGGCTGATGGCTCTGGGAATGGCAGTGGCAGCCACGTACGGATTGCCCAGGATGGGTCCGACATTCGGCGGAATGCTCCTCTCCGGAAAGAAAGGTGCAGAAATTGCCCTCGACCTACTCAAGTGAGCGGAACATCCCCACCGATGTGTTTCTCTACAACGATCCGTCCGCCAAGACGCTCGTCATCGAGGAGATCGCTTCGCACATTCGAGGGCTCTTCCCCGGAATGAGGGTGGAGGTCAGAGGTGACTTCGTATCTCACCATTACGACGGAAGCATCGAGGAGCTGGCTGAGAAGATTGCGCGCACGAAGGTCAGGAACATCAACAACCCCTTCGAGAGCTTCGACCCCCTTCTGGGTGAGATGAAGTTCGAGGAGGGACTCATCGCGGAGCCCGAAAAGGGGATTTCCGGCATTCTGTACGATGCGGTAAGACTTCATCTCGTCCTGCGGGGGATGATCCCGGAGAAGGAGCTGAGTCTCAGAGCTGTCCACGCGGCGTTCACGTCGAGACTGTTCGGAACCTTCGATGACGCAGACAGAAGGTATCACGCGCGGGTGATCCTGTGCGGATATCCGAGCATCATTTCCACCAGCGGGATTGTGGAAGCACCCGCGAAGCCCAGGGAGTACTATTTGATGAGGCAGAAGCTCAGGGCATTGGGCGAGGACGTCCCCGCCGAAGTCCTGAAAGAGCAGATCCAAGGGAGGTTTCTGGACTACGACGATCCCCGCCTGACCGACGTGATGAAGGGGTACTCGCTTCAGGCGCTCTTCTACGCGATTACGCACGAACCCTTCTGTGAGGACCCGGAATGCAGGCTGTACAACTCTCACTGGCAGGAGGAGGTGCTCGCCTCTCAGCTCGGGGACAAGGAGTTCTGCGATGAGCACGCGTCTATGATCAGGAGGATCTCTGACCGGTGAGACCTGCTCGTGACAGACGCTGCGGGTCCAGATTGCGATGATGTTGCAATCGCCTGTACTAGTCCATGAGCAAATTCTGAATACACTCTGGGTGTTCCGGTCTAGAAAGGATAAGTACAGCCAGGGAGAGATAGTATGTTGTGGTCGGATGAGAACCCCGAGGTCAAGCATTCAAGCAGTTCTCGTTGTGGGAGTCTTGGTCATCACAAGCCTTCTCATCAACCCAAACCGAGCAACCGCAGGGACTCCAGTCCAGGG
>JAGMAI010000074.1 GCA_023130895.1 Thermoplasmata archaeon | reverse complement strand
CGCTGTCCCAGACGTCGAAGCATCCTTCTCCTATCGGGCACACGCCTTCCGCTCTGTTGTAGTGGACGTAAGTGAGGTAACCCGAGACGGCAAGTCCCACGAGGGAAAGAACGAGAATCAGCCTGAGGACAGTCCCCTCCCTGTGTATCCGCGTGTACATGATGATCCCTATTTGCCCAGTAGATCGTTGAGGATTTCGGCGATGTTGGTGTACGAATCCGTGCCGAGGTGGTCATACTTCACGATGCCGTATTCAGGCTCCTCTATCAGGTCTATTATGAACAGCTTGGGGGTCCCCGTGACGCCGTAGGCACTCGCCATGTTGGACGTATCGAGCGCGTGTATCCATTGAGCGTCAGGGTGTTGGTCGAGGAAATTGAGGAGCAATGCCTCGGTGCTACCCTGCCCGATGTCAATGGAGATGAAATTCACATTCTCAAGATGGAAATTCTGATGGAGCTGCGCCATTGTCTCTATGAAGCCGATACAGGCGCCGCAGCTCAGTTGGAAGAACTCTATGAAGATCAGCTCAGCACGGAAGGAACTCGGAACTGTGTAGGCAATCCTCGTTCTGACGTCCACTATGGAGAAGCCGGGAGCCTCTTCGCCGACCATCGAGTCTGCGGGTGCTTGGTAGGCTATGGCCAGAACGATGATGACCACGATTGCGATGGCTATGCCCGCAAATACGGTACCCTCCCGCTTCCTGACGCCCCCCCGCGCCTTGGCCTTCTTCTTCGCAGCTTTGGATATGTGGCTCTCCGCGCTCTCTCCCGGATGCACCTTCCTCAGATGCCTGGACAGGTTCTCGGGTTTCACGGGACTCCCGCAGACAGGGCATCTACTCATCTTGGTCATCTGGCTTCAGTCCTGTATTGATACAATACCAGGGAACGATAATGAAGCTTTCGGAACTGTTCTGCATAACCAAGGGGAAAATATCAATAGGGACCGGGTTCTTGAGAGCAACGATGGAGCACTCGTCCAGGAGGCTGGATTTCACCTATCCGAAGGGGTACCTCGTCCTCAGGCTGATCCTGGTACTGATGGTCGTGGGACTCGTGCTCATGCTGGTATCCATGTTCCCCATCTTCGGGGCCTGGTCGGCCCTCCTCGTCGTGATGCTGGCCGTGTATCTCATCGTCGTGGGCGTGTCCCCGTTCTTCACCAATCACTGGGTCACGCTGGCCAGGCTCGTGCTGAGGCAGGGGCTGTACTTCAAGGTGTCCATCCCCTACACCGAGATCGAGTCCATCGGGATGACCAACGAGGTCGCCAAGTACGGCGTGAAGTCCTCCTGGGTCAAGGACAAGGTCTTCATCGCGACATCGCAACACGGGCTCGTCTCCATAAGGCTGAGGAACCCCATCCGCTTCCTTCTCGTGCTGGGCAAGTCGGCGACCGAGCTCATCGTCAGCGTGGACGAGCCAGAGAGGTTCGTCGACGCAGTGCGGGAGAGAATGGGGCTACTCCCGCCAGTCGAGTCCGACCGTGCTTATGCCAAGCTTAGGCACTAGCCCGAGCCGCCTCTTGTGGGCGCTCTTCTTCACACGCTCGAAGACATCATGCACCTTCGCGAGCTCCGTCCCCGTCCGCTCGACGATATCCTCCGCAGTGAAGCCCAGCTCGATGCCCAGCAGGACCGAATCCAGCTCCGCGTAGGAGATCCCCAGCTCCTCCTCGTCCGATTGGCCAGGGTAGAGGGCGGCCGAAGGCGTCTTCTCCATCAGGCGGTCCGGGAGGCCTATCTCCTTCGCCAGGTCCCTGACCTGTGTCTTGTAGAGGTCCCCTATGGGAGCGATGTCCGAGGCCCCGTCACCGTACTTCGTGAAGTACCCGACGAGGAGCTCGCTCTTGTTGCTCGTTCCAGCGACGATGTTGTCCATCGAATGCGCCGCGTGGTAGAGGACGACCATCCTGCACCTCGCCTTGATGTTGCCCAGCCTCACCCTGTCGTCCGTGTCCTCCAGGGATAGGAACGACTCCACGAAGCCGTCGATCGGGATCGCGATGTAGGATATCCCCAGCGACTCCGCGTGCTCTCTCGCGTCCGCCTCGTCCTGCTTGGGCGAGTCCTTGTCCGGAAGGTGGATGCCGGCGGTCCTCTCGGGTCCGATTGCACGAGCGCAGAGCGCCGCCACGACTGCGGAGTCCAGTCCCCCGCTCATCCCGACGAGGATGCCCTTCCTTCCCGACTTCTCCAGGTAGTCCCGCAGGAACATCTCTATGACCGTGACGAGCTCCTTCCTGAACTTGGGCGTGAGCGCCATCGGTCCTGCCAAGGGCTCAGCGATAAAAAGCATTTCGCTTCCGATGCCCGGGGAGCGAGGGAAGAGCGTTCAGCGCTACCAGTCATACCATCGGCGGGGCTTCTCTTTTTATAGCAGAAGTGAATCGTGAAGGGAGGTCGCATGGCTGCTCCCAAGATCACGGAAAAACGATGGGAAATCAAGTTCGAGGAGGAACTCCTGGACAGATGGACCCAGGGTGACATGCATCCCTTCGATCCCGATTCCGGGAAGCCCGTGTTCGTCATAGACACACCGCCGCCGTATCCTTCGGGCACGTGGCACATCGGGGCGGTCGCCGGCTACTCGCTTATCGACATGATCGCCCGCTCGAGGAGGATGCTCGGGTACGAGGTCCTCTTCCCCTTCTGCCTGGACAAGAACGGCATTAACATCGAGCTGACGGTCGAGAGGAAGCACAAGAAGAGCCTGCACGAGTTCGACCGCCAGGAGTTCATAGACATCTGCAGGGAGGAGATCGGCAAGATCTCCGAGGGCATACTCGACCTCTCGCACAGGATGGGGATGTCCGCGGACTGGGAGGAGAGCTACTACGAGACCGACACGCCCGAGTACAGGCGGATAACGCAGGCGGTATTCATCGACCTCTGGAACAAGGGGCTCGTGTACAAGGGCGAGCGGCCCAGCTTCTACTGCCCCGCCTGCAAGACGCCCATCGCTGAGGCGGAGATCGAGTATGTCGAGAAGCCATCCACGATGACGACCATCAACTTCAAGATCAAGGACACGGGCGAGGACCTGCCCATCGCAACGACCCGCCCGGAGCTGCTGTGCGCGTGCAAGGCAGTCATCGTCCATCCGGGCGACGAGAGGTTCGCGCACATCCAGAACAAGAAGGCCATCGTCCCGATATACGGGACGGAGGTCAACATCTACCCGCATCACTACGCGAAGCCCGAGTTCGGTACCGGCGCCGCGATGATGTGCTCCTACGGTGACCAGGTCGATGTCCAGTTCTTCAGGGAGCTCGGCCTGGAGGCGGTGAAGGGGATCGATACGGAAGGGAGAATGACCGAGTCCGCCGGGAAGTACGCGGGGATGACCACCGAGGAGGCCAGGCGGGCGATCACCGACGACCTAAACGAGCAGGGGCTCGTCGTGAAAGAGGAGTCCATGATGCACGTCAGCCCGATGTGCAGCCGCTCCAGGACGGCGGTCGAGTTCATCTCCATGGAGGAGTGGTACGTCAAGCAGATCGAGTTCGTCCCCGAGCTCAAGAAGTTGGCGGGGGAGATGGAGTTCCACCCGTCCGATTCCAAGCGGTACCTCGATACGTGGCTCGATGCGATAACGATAGACTGGCCCGTGAGCAGGAGGCGCTACTACCACACCGAGATCCCGCTCTGGTACTGCGACGGTTGCGGGGAGGTCATCGTCCCGCCACCAGGGGAGTACTACCAGCCGTGGAAGGACCCGCCGCCGCTCGAGTCGTGTCCCAAGTGCGGGGGGAAAGACTTCACGGGCGAGGACCGAGTGTTCGACACCTGGATGGACTCGAGCAACACGAATCTCGTCGTCACGAAATACATGCAGGACGAGGGCTTCTTCAAGGACAACTTCCCCTGCTCGCTGCGACCGCAGGGGCGGGACATCGTGCGCACGTGGCTGCACTACACGCATCTGAAGAGCTTCCTCGTCACTGGTAAGAAGCCGTTCCAGCACGTCTTCATTCACGGCATGGGACTGGACGAGCACGGGCGGGCGATGCACAGGACGCTCGGCAACGTGATCGACCCGGGTCCGGTGATCGAGAAGCACGGCGCCGACGCCTTCCGCTACTGGTCCGCTGCCGGCTGCGCCATCGGGGCGGACTTCCGCATATCCGATGAGAGGATCGGCGGGGCCAAGAAGTTCCTCACGAAGCTGTGGAACGTGGCGCGGTTCATATCCTCGTTCCCCGCCGGGGAGAAGGGCGATCTGAGCCCCGCGGACGAGTGGATACTGGCGGAGGCGAACGCCCTGACGGAGGCGTGCAGGGAGTCATACGAGGACTTCGACTTCTTCGTCCCCTCCAACAGGGTGAGGGAGTTCCTCTGGAACGTCTTCGCGCCCCACTACGTCGAGATGGTCAAGGGGAGGGCCTACGAGGGCCAGACAGGCTCGCTCTACGCCCTGCACGAGGTCCTCAAGGTCCTGCTGAGGCTGATGGCCCCGATAACGCCGTTCATAACCGCCAGGATCTGGGAGGAGATCTACGGCGGGGACGTCCACAGGGAGGAGATGCCCTCCGTGCGGGAGGACTGGAGCAGCCCGCTGGTCGAGCTCACGCAGCAGCTGATGGACTTCAACTCCGAGGTCTGGAAGCTGAAGAAGGAGAGCGGGCTCAGCCTGCGCGAGGATATATCCGGGATCTCGATTCCGGACGAGCTGAAGCCCTTCGAGGACGACCTCGTCAGGATGCACAGGCTGGCCAGCTAGTCCGCTATCAACACTGATAATCACGGCAAACAGCTTATAATCGCTTTCCAGAATCGATAGGCGATGTCGATATCAGAAGCTCAGGCTAGTCCCGAGAAGACCGAGAAGGCATACAGCACCTACGTCGAGGGCTTTGACGGCCATCTCGATGATGGGATCCCACAGGGTCACATAGTCCTGATCTCCGGTGCACCCGGGACGATGAAATCCACGCTGGCGTTCAGCATCCTCTACAACAACGCGAGGGAGGACTTGGCAAGCGGTCTGTACGTCACCCTGGAGCAGACAAGGGCGAGCCTGATGAGGCAGATGGAGAAGCTGGGGATGTTCGTCGGCAGGGAGTTCGGCGTCGAGATCCTCGATCTCTCCGTATTCCGCCAGGGCGAGGAGGACTGGATGGGCGACTCTGGCGAGGACGGGAGAAGGGAATCTCCCTGGTTCAAGAAGTTCAGGAACATACTGGAGACCCAGAAGAAGGTGATCGACTACGATCTCCTGGTCATAGACTCCCTACCCCTTGTCGAGATCGTGTGCGGCATCAGGAACAGCAGGTACGGCCTCTTCAGGCTCTTCAGGTGGCTTCACGATCTGGGGACCACGACGTTCATAATATCCGAGAACCCCCCGGACGAGAAGATCGTGCGCGAGAGCGACTTCATGGCCGATGGCATCCTCCACCTGCTCATGGAGACGTCCGCGGAGCTGAACCTTTCGAGGGTCCTCAGGTGCACGAAGATGAGAGAGGTCAATCACGACCCGGGGTACTACGTTCTCGAGTACAAGGACCGCAGGTTCTGGGCCTCTCCGAAGAGGTATGACGTGGGCAGAACGGTCTCACGGCTCTAGTTGGCCACGATGAATATCTCGGTCTCTCCCGGCCCCGAATTGTAGATGAGGTTGGCCTCCGCCACAGTTCTTTCGAAGATGCTGTCCTCAATGACCACGCTCGGCAGCGGGTGCTCCTGGGCGCCCTTCGTCGTCCATTTCGACTCGAGGAGGAGGTAGTCGTACATGGTGATGTCGCTGCCTGCGGCCAGGCGGAACGGGAGGAGTCCGTCACCTTCTGCCTCGTCGAAGTAGTACCTGTACGTGTCGTGGAGCCTCTGGTCCGATCCCAGGCCGCTCATGTTGAGCGCGTCCATGTGCTCCATCGCACTGAACTCTGCCACATAGGTCGTGTTCTGCACGTCGTAGAAGTCCTCGCTCCCGTACGCGAGCGGCGTGGTCAGAAGGATGAGCCCGAGGAAGGAGGCGGCAAGCACGGTCTTTCTGGCGGGGGACCTGGACTTCTTTAGCGCCACCGCAAAGGCGATGCCTATCGAGACGGCCAAAGCGACGTCCATGTAGTCATAGGTCCTGTAGAGGACGACGAACGACTCGGGGTTCAGCCCCCAGAGGAAGGAGAACAGCATCACCGCGATCGGGGCCATGAAGGCCGCTGTGATGAGAGGTCTGAACCGCGTTTCCGAGTTCCGCATCACATTGAAGCCCACGAGCGCAACGAACAGGAGCGCGATGGAAGGGGCCGCGATGATGAGGAAGTCGCCCTTCGTCCTTATCGTGCCAGTGAAGACGCTCGTGTAGTGGTTCAGGACGAGCAGGGATGCAGCACCCAGGATGAACAGCACCTTCTGGTCGATGTACTTGGGGAGCCACCTCTTGGTGTTCGTGAACCAAGGTTTCAGCGTCTTGGGAGATGACAGGTGGATCGCCAGCAGGGCTACGAGGAAATAGACGGACATGAAGAGGAAGATCGTGTTCACGTCCATGGCGTCCATGAAGAAGGGCATCTCGACCGCCAGGTAGTACGCGACGACCGCGAGGATCAGAGCGGGTCCGAGGAGCACATCCAGCAGGAAGGACCTCCACCTCCACTCTCCCCTCCTCAGGCTCTCCACGTTCTGGGCCGCCATCATGTACGTTATCATGCCGAAGGCGATGAGCGTCGCCAGGTGGTGCGCCAGGCCCATGAACAGGAGCAGGAACGCCGCCAGCGCCCTGTACTTGGGATTGTGCCTCTCGTGATACAGGTAGAGGACCAACGGCAGGAGGACCAGGCCGATGTTCTGCTTCATTATCGAGGCGGTGAGGAAGACATACGTGCCGCAGAGCGCCATGAACAGGCCCGCGAAGATGGCCGCGACCCTGGAGTCCGTGATCTTGAACGCCAGGATGTATACGAACACTGCTGAGAGGGAAGTCAGGAGGACCATAGCTATTTGGATGAAGTAGAGGGGCTCCTCTCCCGCCACGAGGGAGCTGATGGCGAAGTAGAGCGGGAGGATGGGCAGCTTCTCGTTGTACTCCAGCTCCACTAGCGGGCCGCCGTCGTACCACCTCCCCGTGTCCATGATGTCCTCGGCTATCCTCGCCTGCGGGAAGCCGTCAATGTTGTACGGCAGCGGGGAGAAGAGGAGCGGGACCAGCCTGATGGTGAGCGCCACGAAGAAGATGAGCAGGATGGGAAGCGCGTGTCTCCTCAATCCGAGAGCACCTCCTCAAGGGTCTTCCTCTCCTCTCTCGCAGCGACGCCACGCATCATCTCCACGGGCCTCTCGCCGCTTATCAGGTGGTAGATCACCGTGCCCAGGACGATCGACAGGACCAGGCCCGCAACCGCGAGCTGGACGAGAAGCACGAGGTCGTACGAGGGCTGGATGGAATGGCCGAAGAGGATTATGACGTCCCCCGCCCCGAGGGCGGTCGCGAGGAGATACCCGAGGAGGATCCCCGCCAGGACCGCCGGCACGGAGAGGATGACCAGGTCCCGCAGGAGCATCCTTGCCATTTGCGCTCGGTTCGCACCGATCGCCGAGAGCACGCCGAAGTCCCTTCTCTTCTCAACGACGGCCTTGGCCAGCACGGCGACGATCCCGAACGTGATGAGGGCGCTGTTGAGGACGAGGAATCCCCAGACGACTATCTGGACGCTGTTCCCCGCCTGCTGGACGAAGACGCTCGTGTGCGCCACGCCCCTCTCACCGCCCAGCTCGGGATGCTGGAACAGGAGGGTGGCAAGCCTCGCGTCGAACCTCTCGTCGCTGTTCAGCACGACGCTCTTCGTCCCGTCCCCGAGGACGAGGGGGACGCCCGTCCCGTTCAAGTGGTCCTTGAGAGTGTCATAATCGTCCGTCCTCACCCTGATGGCGAGGAGGCCATCCTTTCCGACGGGGGATATGCCCCACGAGCGGTTCAGCGGGATGAGTATCTCGTCGTTCGGCGGGCCACTGCTCTCGTAGATCCCCGTGACCTCCATCTCCTCCAGGTAGGGGTGCGTCGATCCCGTGAGTATGATCCTGTCGCCCAGGTCGATGTCAAGCCTCGAGCTGAGGCGCTCGCCCGCCAGGAGGAACACGCCGTCCGCCGAGCCTGACGTGACCTCGCCCCGGTCGATCGCGATGAAGCCCTCGCTGTCGATGCCCCTCACGACCACGGGCTCGCCCTTCACCACGCAGAAGGCGTACGTCTCCGGGCTGATGGCGTCGATCCAGGTCTGGTTCCTGAGGTCCTCAAGGAGCTCGGGCGGCAGCGGCTCGTCGTTGGTTATCTGGGACACGACGTACACGTTCTCGCCGTAGAACTCCTGCTGCGGCAGTGAGCCTATCGCGAGGAGCAGCGGGATCGAGCCGCTGAGGAGGGCGATGCAGAGCACCAGCCCAATGGCGGTCCTCTTCCTGATCAGCGTGGCGGTCCCTCCTTCTTCAGCTTTCTCGATGCAAGAACGGCAACAGGCAGCCCGCCAATGATCCCGAACACCAGGGCGAGGATGAAGGGCAGCAACGTCGAGCTCAGGGTGGCCTGCGGGACGACGAAGCTCGCGTACCCCATCAGGGGCGCGAAAGAGGTGATGAAGTTGGTGACCACGTATCCCAGCGTGACTCCCAGGAGCCCGCCAAAGACGGACACGTAGAACGTCTGCAGGGTGAATATCCCCGCTATCAGCGAGGGACTCCCGCCTATCTGCCTGAGGACCTCGATGTCGTTCCTCCTGTAGTGGACCTCGACGCTCATCAGGCTCGCGACCAGGACGGCTATCACGACCGACGTCGACAGCGACACGACGTACAGGCTCGATTGCACCTGCTCGATCCCTCCCTTGAAGAAGGCGACCGTTCCCGTCATCGGTATGAGCGTGAGCCCCTCCTCCCGCAGCCTCTCCAGGTCCTCGGTGCTCTCCTTCGGTATGAGTATGAACGAAACGGAATCCACGCTCGGCGCGATCGGCGGGGGGACGTCCTCCGACACCAGCACCCAGTCGGTGGAGAAGAACGCGCCGTAGTTGAGCGTCCTCTCGTACTCGAGGGTCACGTTCCCTTGCGCGGTGTCCAGGACGACCTCCGTGCCGCTCGACAGGGTGATGTTCATCCTCTCCGCGTCATCCTTCAGGCGGGCTCCCATCCACAGCGAGGACCCGCTCAGGGGAGCGAGGTCCGGGGTGACCATCCCGCTCGTGTCGTTGCACGCGATCGCGTACGTGCTACCCACGTGAACGGATTGAATCTCAACGTCGACCCAGGAGGCCCAGCAGAGCGTGCGGTTCCCCTCGATCAGGTCCAGGACGCTGATGGGCACCATGCTGTCCGCCAGGCTCGAGCCTTCGAGCGCGATGTACGGGCCCTCCTGAACCCTGGCCGCCAGAGCGTCCGTCCCCGAGTCGAGCCCCTCAACCATGGCGGTCGTTCCCGCCATGTACATCACGCACGCTGCTATTCCGATAACGGTAACGAGGGTCCTCCAGTTAGTCCTCGTGGCCATCTTCAGAAATACATCCCTCATCCTGGCCTCCGGGAAACATTTAATACCATCTGGATGAATGACACGTCAATCACCTGCCAATTTAAAGAAATATCGGTGGAACGGATGGAATTCCCTGTTGTTGTGGAGAAGGTCTCCAAGAGCTACGACGGCGTCAGGGACGTCGTCAAGGACGTCGACATCAAAGTGGCGCAGGGCGAGATGGTCCTCCTCTGGGGCAGGAACGGTAGCGGGAAGACGACGCTCCTGAACCTCGTGGGGTGCATAGACGTCCCCTCGAGCGGGAAGGTCACCGTCGCCGGCAAGGACACGTCCGAGCTCTCCCCGAGGCAGCTGGCTAGGCTCAGGCTGATGAGCATAGGGCACGTCTTCCAGCACCACAACCTCATCGACGACCTCACGGTGGAGGAGAACGTACTGCTCCCGCTCAAGATCGCGCGGGACGGGGAGGCGGACGCCAAGGCCAAGAGCCTGCTGGCCACTTTCGAATTGGACATCCTCGCCAAGAAAAGACCGGGGGAGATAAGCGGGGGCGAGAGCCAGAAGGTGGCCATCGCGAGGGCGCTGGCGAACGACCCGGCGATACTGCTCGCGGACGAGCCCACCGCGTCCCTGGACTCGAAAAGCTGCGAGATAGTCCTGGACGCCTTCAGAAGGATAAGGGAGGGCTTCGACGCGACCGTCATAGTCGCCTCGCACGACCCGTTGCTGTACGACCACATCGAGAAGAAGTTCTTCCTCTTCGACGGGCGGCTGAAGACGGGTCCCGAGGACAGCGCGTAGGCTGCATCTCCGACCGAGGCGCTTCAGATTACAGAGGGCGCACAAAACATGCATACGCGTGGGCCCTCGAACACAAACGATTTCTGCTAAGTCGCTCTTCCTGTGGCGGAATGTTCCCCTTGGGTCACGTCGGGATAGCGCTGGGCGTCGCGTTCGCCCTCGTGCGCATTCTGAAAAAGAGCCCGGACCCGAAGATGTTCATCGTCATCGTCGGAGTGGCGGCAGTGCTCCCAGACCTGATCGACAAGCCGATCGGGCTGCTCTACGGCTTTCAGGGGGGCGGCAGGCTGGTCGCCCACACGCTCCTGTTCTCCGTCATCGTCATGGCCGTCTCTCTCGTCGCGTGGCGCGTGGCAACCCGCAGGGAGCTGGCGATATCGTTCCTGCCCCTGCTCTTCACCCTCGCCGTCTGGATACATCTCCTCCTCGACCTCATGTGGGAGGTCCCCGAGGTGCTCCTCTGGCCCGCCTACGGTCTCGGCTTCCCCACCGGAGAGTTCAGCTGGGGGCACCTCACCGCGAGCCCCTACGCCATGGCAGGAGAGGTCGTGGGCGCGATCATCCTCGTCTACCTCGCCCTCCTCCTGTTCCTGGGCAGGTTCAACGTCGAGGGACCCGAGGGAGGAACGTAAGCCTGGCCGGTCGCCTCCACCCTCTCTCCACTGCCAAGCTGTTCTGTGAAGCGATTCCGTTGTAGAAGAGCTTTTATGCGGGTTCCAGCCTACGCAGACCGTCATGATATCGCTCGTCGTCGGCACCAGACCCGAGATCATCAAAATGGGACCCATAGTGCTCGAACTGGAGAGACGGCAGATGGACTTCGACATCATACACACCGCCCAGCACTACGACAGGGAGCTCTCGACGGTCTTCTTCAATGACCTGGGTCTCCCGGACCCTGACCGCACACTCGATGTCGGCTCGGGCAGTCAGGCTGAGCAGACCGGAGAGGCCCTGGTGAAGCTCGAGAGAACATTTGGCGAGACCGAGCCCGATGTCGTTCTCGTTGAAGGAGACACGAACAGCGTCCTGGCGGGCGCGTTGGCAGCCGCAAAGATGGGGATTGACGTTGGCCATGTTGAGGCGGGTCTCAGAAGCCACGACTTGAGAATGCCAGAAGAGCACAACAGGAAGCTCACAGACCACCTCTCGAGCTTCTTGTTCGCTCCGACCACGACGGCCGAGGAGAACTTGAAGAAGGAGAACGTCTGGGGACGCATCTGGGTGACGGGCAATACCGTCATCGATGCCTGCATGACCTTCATGGAGGTCGCCGCGGAGAAGTCGGACATCCTGGACAAGATCGGGTTCGAGAGATTCTGCCTGGCGACGGCCCACAGGAAGGAGAACGTGGACGACCGCGACGTTCTCTCGGAGTTCGTCGAGACGTTTCTAGAGTCTCCCGTTCCCGTGATCTATCCGATCCATCCGCGGACGGTGAAGATGCTGAAGGAGTTCGCCCTCTACGATAGGCTTTCCCGATCGGAGAACGTCCAGCTCCTGCCACCGGTCGGCTACCTCGACTTCCTCCTCCTCATGAGAGGGTGCGAGTTCATACTGACGGACTCTGGAGGCATCCAGGAGGAGGCGACCTCCCCGAACATACGAAAAAAGGTCTTTGTGCTCAGGACCTCGACGGAGAGACCAGAAGCAGTCGAGGCTGGCTACTGTAAGGTCGTGGGGACCGAATCGAAGAGAGCGCTAGCGGCGATCAACGCCTACACGGAGAAGGGCGAGCACCCAACCTCTCCATCCCCCTACGGGGACGGCACCGCCTCCGCGAGGATAGTTGACGCGCTTGGGAACAGCTGAGAAACGTTTAAAAGCAAAGCGGTTCTAGTGAGCGAAGGTCAGGAGCTGGTCGACCGCTCTTGAGATCACGGATATCTAGGCGCGGACGCAGAAAGTGGGATCATGGCATTCGTCGGAGAGTACATTCGCAGACTACCTGAATACCTGAGGACGCCGCTCTACAAGAACGCGATCTTCCTGATGGCGAACACGGTCGTCGGAAGCGCCCTCGGATTCGTCTTCTGGATTGTCGTCGCACGGTACTACGAGCCGTTCGAGGCGGGACTGGCGGTTGTGACGCTCCAGGCCATAGTCTTCCTCGCCATGCTCTCGAAGCTCGGGTTCGACGTGGGACTGGTCAGGTTCCTCCCCAATGCCGGGAAGAACTCGAAGGACCTGATCAACACCTGCTTCACGATCAGCGGCGGGATGGTGATACTCGTCTCCATAGTCTTCCTCGCCGGCCTGGACATCTGGGCCGAGAAGCTGACCTTCATCCGTGAGAACCCGGTCTTCCTCGTTGCCTTTGTGATATTCTCCGTTGTCTTCGTCCTCTTCCCGCTGATGAACCAGGTCTTCGTTGCCAGAAGGAAAGCGGAGTACGTCTTCATCGGGAGTCTGATCAGCGGGTCCAGGATCGCCTTTCCGGCGGTGTTCTTCCTCCTGTTCGGGCTGGGGGCGTTCGGGATATTCGCCTCCATGAGCGTTGCCTTTCTACTGACAGTGCTGTTCGGTCTGTTCGTGCTGATGCCACGCGTGAACCCGGGGTATCGGCCGGTGCCGACGCTGAAGAAGAGCGCGGTCGGTGAGATGGTCCGCTACTCGGCGGGGAACTACGTGGCGGAGATCTTCGGCGGGATGCCCGCCTTCCTGCTCCCGCTTGTCATACTCAACTTCTTCGGCCCGCAGGGACTGGAGATCGCAGGCGAGAACGTTGCATACTACTACTTCGCGCTCATGATTTCCGGTCTCATCTTCGCGATAGCGTACGCGGTGACCCTGTCCCTCTTCGCGGAGGGTTCGCACTTCGAGAGGGAGCTGAAGAGCAACGTGCGGAAGGCGCTGAAGTTCGTATTCATACTCCTGATTCCAGCCGTGGTTATTGTCCTTCTCCTCGGCGAGTACCTGCTCCTCCTCTTCGGAAAGGAGTACTCGGTCGGGGGTCTGCTCCTGTTACAGGTGTTCGCGCTCTCCAGCGTCTTCGTCACCTTCAACAGCATCTTCATGGCGACGAGGCGGGTTCTCAAGAGGCTGAGGCCGATAATAGCCATCCCCATGTTCAACGCCATCGTCATCGTGGGACTGGCGTACGTGTTTCTGGACGTGTTCGGTCTGATCGGGGTCGCGCTCGCCTGGATGTTGAGCCAAGGCCTTGTCAGCCTGGGGATAGGCGTCTACGTTCTGACGGGATACATCCTCGAGCGACGTTCCCGGGCATGAGGCGGTCTGCCGTCCAGTTCTTGCGGGTTCTGACCTCGTTCTAGAATGGGGTCTCAAAGAAGTCCGTGAAGAACATCCCGCCCGCCAGAAGCTCCAGCCACTCCTCGTCCGAGAGCTCGGCGCACCTGTTCCACTGGTCGCTCTCCTTCTCGCATCCTTCCCCGCATTTGGAGCATCGTTCCATCATGTCCATTTCAGCGAACCTCCTTCTGAGCGGACCTAGATTCTCCTGATGGCGCTGGTGATACTGAACATTATATCGATCCTGAATAAGTAAAAGAGTGCTGTCTCATCTTAATCCACTCCTTTTCATCTACACCGATCAAGTTTCCACACTTGCATTTGACCTCATGTCCATCTTGTACACTGTAGTCCTCGACTATTCGACCTTTCCAGCAGTGCCATAACCTGCCCTTTCCGATCTTCACGTATCTAAAGACATCTCCCTTGCACTTAGCACACTTTATGGTTATCACGCTTCATCACTTGTCACGCAGTGTTTCATCAATGCTTCCATTCTGTAGCATCCAGTCAGGGTGAGGCTCTCCCCTCTCTTCCATCTGATAACGGACGCACCTCTCCCAGTCTCCTTTACAGTACAGCTCTATCCATTTCCTATCTAGCTTCCCTTCTTCATAGTATCTTTTCAACGGGCAGGCTGGATACCATTTACAGTCCTTGAGTACGACCTTCAGTTTATGATAGTTCTTCATCAACACCTCTTCGATTGAAGGGTCGTGGAGAACTGCGGCCGGGTGCTGTACAGGAAGTAGTTTCTTATCAGATAACCATAACAGCCTGCCGTAGACCTCCCGAAATTCTGGCTTTGACGGTAGCTCAACGCCGTATTTCTCGAAGATGTACCTGCTAGCGTAATAGCCCAGTGGTGCTATGATTTCTGGATTTACCATTTCTATCTCTTTGTCCAAGTACATGCTGCAAGTTTTAATCTCATCCCGCTTCGGATTCCTATTCTTTGGGAGCATACATTTGACCAGATTCGTCATGTAGATATCCTCTCTACTGATGCCAGCCTCCGTCAGTAGTCTATCCAAGACTTTTCCCGAAGGCCCGATGAACATGTTCCCGTCTCTGTCTTCCGTTTCCCCGGGCGCTTGGGCTACCAGCATGAGCTTGGCTTTTGTATCACCCTCCCCACAAAGAGCGTTGATCCTTGTTTCACACAGTCTGCATCTGTTGCATTCCCTTATCTCTTTGTTCAAGTCCTCGATATCCATAGTAATCCCGCCAATGATTCAACATATTAAAGCCACGTCTTTTTGGAATAGTCATCATATTGACCTTGTGGTAAGTCCTTTCTAAGCTTAACCTCTTCTAGATAACCGCAGATGGCAATGAGTAGTATCCAGATCCAGAACGTTGCTAGCCCTAAGAAACTGCGCGCGGCTATAACTGCGCCTATAACAGTGATGGACCAGCCTAAGTACATCGGATGCCTGAAGTGCGCATATATGCCTTTGCTGACCAAAGCCATTCCCTTACTGTATCTATGAAAATCCAATTGAGCTTTAGAATGGATATATATCCCTCCAACAAACAATGTGATTCCAATAGGTATGGCTATTGACTTAGGAAACTGTACCGTGCCTCTGTCCACATAAAGGAAAATGAACACACAAAGTGCCCCAAGATAACCTACAATACCATCAGATATGGACAAGTACTTCCCGTTGTATCCGCGGAAAAAAGCCACATGAAATAACGTATGACCAGTATTGAAAATCAAAGCCAAGAGAAGCCAAAGATACGGATTGTATAATATCTCTGCCATTGTTGGCTCACCAACTAATATGTTGCAGAATTCCTATCATTCTCTTCACAAGTCTTCTATCGTGTATACTTCCCCTTCTCTTACGTGAAGTGATCCCTCACGGCTCTTTCCAAATCATTATTCTTCACGACAAAGCTTCCTCCACTTCCTTCCAGGTAGCCTTTATGGTCTGAGCCAATGGACCGTCTGAGAATTCTACCACCGTCTTTTCAACGAGCATCGCCTTCGTTGCGGTATCGTCGTAAGGGATCTTTCCCACAACGTCAATCCCCTCATCTTTGCAGAACTCGAGTATGTGTTCTGTGTTCTCCTCGTTTATATCGAACTTGTTGATGCAGACAAGTGCTGGAATCTTGAAATGCCGCGCTACCTCTATTACTCTCTTGGAGTCGTGAATTCCAGACAGTGATGGCTCGATAACCACCAACACTAGGTCCACACCTGTCAATGAAGCGATTACCGTACATCCAGTACCTGGCGGGCCGTCGATCAGTATGAGTTCTTTCCCCTGCTCCTTGGCCACCTCCTTCGCCCTTTGCCTTACAAGTGCGACGAGCTTTCCTGACGCCTCCTCGGCGGCGTGAAGTTTTGCGTGGACAAGAGGACCGAACCTTGTGTCCGAGATGTACGCCTCACCAGCCTTTCTCTCGACCATCTGGATGGCATCCACAGGACAGACCAAGGCGCAGACGGCACACCCCTCACATTTTTCAGGGTGGAGCGTGAAATCCGGGTCAAATGCCCCGTATCTGCAGTTCTCAAAGCACTCTCCGCAGTCGGTGCATGCATCATCGTCCTTCTGCGCGACGTCCAAACCGGTGAACGTCTCCGTTTTCTTTATCTGTGGATCGAGTAGGATATGCATGTCGGCGGCGTCCACATCTGCGTCAGCGATGACAGGGTCCTTGGCAAGAGCGGCAAAGGAGGCCGCGATCGTGGTCTTGCCGCAACCACCCTTCCCACTGATGACCGCAAGCTCCTTGACCATTAGACCATCTCCTTTATCTTATCGTGCAATCCTGCAAAGGTGGCCTTGTACTCTGGCAGTCCCTCGACAATCGACACTCCCCGCGAGTACAACCTGGCGATATGAAGGTCATTCGGTATTTTTGAAAGTAGCGGTATGTTCTCGTTCACACAATACCGTTCAACCCGGTCGTCCCCTATGCCGTCTCTGTTCACCACTACGCCGAATGGCGTGCCGATCTCTCTTATGACGTCGACCGTCAGCGTGAGGTCATGGAGACCGAAGGGCGTGGGCTCCGTTACGAGTATGCAGAAGTCCGTATCCCTCATCGCCTCGACGGCAGGGCATGCCGTCCCAGGCGGTGAGTCGAAGATCGTTGTCTTGGAATCATCGGCGAACTGTTTCAGCTCTCTGATCAGCGGCACACCGAACGGTTCTCCGATGTTAAGCAGACCATCATACAGCACGATATCTTTGCTGCCACCTTTTTCGATGATTCCGATATGGTGGTCCACTTCAGTGATCGCATCCTCCGGGCAGATTATCTTGCAACCGCCGCAGCCGTGACACAGCTCCTCGAAGAAGAGCACCTTCTCCCCGACTATGGCTATTGCGTTATACTGGCAGAACTCTGCACATTCCCCGCAATAAGTGCATTTATCAAGATCGAACTCCGGTGCCGGTATGCTCACATCCTTGAGCTTCACCATCGGTTCTTTGAAGAATATGTGACTGTTCGGACCCTCCACATCGCAGTCTATCAGCATGGCATTGTCTATGCTCAACGCCAGATTGACCGCTATGGTTGTCTTTCCTGTTCCACCCTTTCCACTGGCTACCGATATCTTCATTCTTATGTCCTCCTTAGAACGACATCACCTTCATCAACATCCAAATCCCTTGCCACGACAGGACATTTCGCCATGAGGAGAAAGAAGATCCCCGCATGGTCGCTTAGCGCCTCGTAGTTACCTTGTCCTTTGCTGATCACAACGTCTGCAGAATCAAGTTCGTTGAGGAACTCTTCACTATCGCGTTCCAAACCCGTCCCTGACTTCCCCGTGGCAACTTCCATGAACTCCACGCAAGGTATCCTATCTATCCCCACATACTCCGCGTCCTCAACTGTCGCGTCGTTGATGATCGGGGCGCCTTTAACAGCGAACAGTATGCTCTCGATTCCATACCTGGCTAGAATGGTTTCCAGGAGAAGCTTGTCGAATACTATCTCACCAGCGTTGTCGGCTATATAGGCAATGGTCTTTGCGCTATCCAAAGAGTCGACCAGATCCTGGAAATCATTGAGTGCAGAATCACTTCCGACCACTTGAGATATCGTCTTGTCAAGGTCGAACTCGGACATGGCTGCGAGATCGATAATGTTACCAGCAATAGCTAAACGTACAGCTGTAATGAGAGGGTCCTTCGAACTCTTCACATCTCGTCTCAGTTCAGGATAGAGTTCTAGTGCAAGGTCGTTACATTCCTTCTTTACTTCCTTGTAGGGATCGTTCACGTTGCACTCTTCCCTCACAATGCGATGAACGGTGTGGGCCATCTCTACGGGTGTGGAAGACCAATCCATCCGGCATAAGTTGTCGATGACTCGTCGCAATATCTTCTCTTGCAACTCCACATCGTTGGTAACGAATCTCGCTGCCTGTAACGCCTGTCTTTGAAAACAGGGTATGCAATCTAGGTTGATC
>JAGMAI010000073.1 GCA_023130895.1 Thermoplasmata archaeon | reverse complement strand
TCTCCTCTAAAAGCATGCTGCCTGCAGGCGTTCTCGTCCGTGGCGGCTGCTAGTTTGCCATCATTGAACATCCCGACCGCATCGCGCACTGTGCCGGTGGCACCCACGTATACCATGATGCCCATCTCTTCGAACAGGCCAATGGCCCGTCTTCCCAGACTACCGCACACCATGACGGTAGCACCCGTCTTGGCTATCAGCTCAGGCGCAAATCCCATGCCGCCCATGTGCAGGCTCGTGTTCTGGACTACCGTTGCCTCGTTGGTTTCCGTATCGAATATGGTATAGCTGGGAACGCGGCCAAAATGCTCGCCCACTTGTTCGTCTATACCCTTGTTGCCCATTGTTGGAACGCATATCTTCATGATCGACACCTCATCTATCTCTGCCGGTCAATGAAGAAAGGAACTGATATTTATGGCAATCGCCTGGCAAAACTCGCGCTTGAGAAGCCCGCTGGGGACGGCGGGGTAGCGGGAAGGACGGTTCATGCGCTCTGTGAGAGGTTCTCTGCGAGCTGAGGACGGCCTCAGTGGGAACGGTCACTCGCGGTGGCGAATACCAGTTCTCTATCCCAAGGGAATTCAAGCTCTATTCCTCCGAATCCGGCCTTCCTCATCATGGATTTAATCTCCGTCGGTGTGTAGTACCTCTCCGACCACAGGCTCTCAGCCGTTGAGCCCTTGAGGAAGTCAACGAGAAGGATCTTTCCTCTGGGTTTCAGGACCTTCCTGACCTCCTTCAGTACTTGCAGCGCCTCTTCGTACTCATGAAGAGCATAGACCGAGACCGCGACCTTGAACATCTTGTCGATGGTGGAGTTGAGCGACCGTGCGTCGACCTTGAGGCATTCGACAAGATCAGAAGTCCCCCAAGCTTCTGCCTCGGCCATGCCTTTGGCGAAGCCCGAATCACTGGTATCCACACCTGTGACCCTACATCCCCTTCTTTTGGCCAACAGGTTCGCCAAATGGCACTCCCCGCAGCCGACGTCTAGGACGGGATCCCCTTCCCTTATTCTCCCGACTATCATCTCGTAGAGTTCCTCTTCTATCTCGTCATAGACGTTCCTTTCGGACACGTTCTTCAACGCTCCAAGCACTCCAACAAGAGGCTTTTGAACCTTTCAAGGGATATCTCTCCCGGCTCAAGCGGTATCCCCATCCAATCGGAGAACTCCAGGATCTTCTCGGGAGAGTTGACGGAGTATTCCTCGAAGACACCCAAGGAATCGAGCATGATGGCCTTGTCATGCTGTGGAAAGGTCTCATTCGCCAGGCCCTTGTCCCAGTCCTTGAAGACGATTTTCCAGTATTCAAACCATCCCGGCGGGAGCCAGTAGACCTTTTGGCCTCCGCTCAGCCTCTCCCTCTCTTCAGCATCGGCCAGCATGTCGACGCAGTTCTTGGCATCGGTCCTGCGGGCATCTCCGCCAGCCTCGTCGATGATGTCATCCACATCCCTGGGATCCGTTGAGTGCAGGTAGCACCTGGAACCGAAGATGACTATTGCCCTGTCACTGTACTCCTTGGCCGTGTTCAATCGCTTCACCAAGTGCTCCTCGAGCTCCCTGACCCTCTCGTGCAGACCCGGAGGCGTGAGAAGTATCTTGTCCGCATCGAGGAAGCCACTGTCCTTCAGATGCATCAGCTCTCGGCGAAGGGTTCCGCAAGAGACTATTGTGTGACCTTCAAAGGACCGCTCAGCCGCCAAAACATCATCCCCGCACGCCGCTAGAATACGACTCAAGCATGTCCGCCAGACTCCACTTGCTCTGGAAGACGCTCTTCTCGTACCCCCTCTCTCCACATATCAGTGCCTTCACGACTCCTCCTTGCCCGCTTTTGACAGAGCATCGAGAAGCGATTCATTGGCACGGTCCATTTGCTCAACCGCTCCCAGTATGCATTCGCTGATATCTTCCCTTCCCATCTGCTTCGCTCTATCGGCCCATCTCTTGAAATCTCCCGAGTGGCTCTTGTTGTGCTCCACCCAGTGCTCCAGGAGTATCGCGAGCCTCCTCATATCGTCCTCGTGTGCCACCTGATCCCCTCACTTGCGAGTGTGAGCGAACTCGGAACGCCACTCTCACACGGAGGACTAGAGCGGGGGGATATTTCAGTCCTACGCCTTACGGTGTGTTGACCTGGAACCCCCATGGCTATTGCAGGATGGTCTTCTTCTGAATGCTCCACAAAACTCGTAAGGGGGTTCTTCCGCAATCTGAGGACGCCGCTGTACAGGAATGCTAACTTCCTTCTGACGGGATACTTCCGTGGGCGACATTCCCCGGCCTGAGGCGGTCCGAGCTGCAGTTCCTGCGGGTTCTGACCATTCTAGAGCAAGACTTCCTCATTCTCGATATCCCATTGCATGACAGAACCCGGAGACCTAAGGCAATCATTGACGAGCGGACGATTCTTCCAATCCAGAAATCCTTGGCCACCCATTTGCAGTACCATCCTCTCTTGCGGGACGAATATGTTTCGGCGCGGGAATCTCGGTCATTCTTGCTTACGCTACCCCTGGTATAGTGATAGTATCACCGTCCAGCGCGGACCGAAGCGGTCCATACATGAGTCGAGTTGTTGTCAATTGAGAACACGTCTCCTGATGCTTCTCTCCTCGGAGATCATGCCGTGCACGGTCTTCGAAGGCTCCTCATCCGCGAGGAAGGGCAGGGGATGACCGAAGGACCTAGGGCGACCTAGAAGGGTCCTGCAAGGTCCTAGCAAGGATCCGGCAAGGATGTAGCAGGTAGGTCCCTAGTAAGTCCCTAGGATGTCGCAAGGTTTCAGCAAGGAACCTGCAAGGATCAAGCAAGCGAGGAGCAAGAAACCTGCAAGAAAGGAGCAAGCGAGGAGCAAGGAGGTCAATGGGAACTTCCGACAAGTCCATGCGAAATTCTCACCATAGTGACCTTAAGGCTAGATAACGTTAAGTATAACTTACGTGCAAGTAGCATCACATGACAGCACGAACCGAACAGATACCAATGCCTCCGCCAATGGGAGGCCGCGGTCCGACCCTAGTCACAATGCACGAGATAGAGCGCATTCTTCGCAAAGCCGAAGGGCCTCTGAGCTTGAACGAGATCAAACGTCGCATGAGAGCGAAAGCTGTGCGCCACGGAATGGTACGGCAGGCTATCGAGGAATTCAAGCGACTAGGTTTCGTGGTCGAGGGCTCCAAAGGTGTCCTCTGGACACTCAATCTGTCTCCCAAGCTCTGGGGGAAACGCGTACAGCGTCTCTGAGCCGAGGAGGGGTACATCTCGCCTTATGAAGTGTGGCTCTCTGAGGACGCTGTCGAGGACAGGAAACGTCTCACGAAAGAGCAGGAAGGGAAGCTCCTCTGGTGGAGGGACAAGCTGTCCCAGGACCCAACTGCAGGGGATCATGTCAGAAGGAGTTTAATTCCCAAGAAGCTTCAGAAGAATTACGGAATCGAGAACCTCTGGAGACTCGAACTACCAGGTGCGTGGAGAGCGCTCTACACCGTCGCGTCAACACCTGGTACCAGCCCGGAGGTCCACATCATAAGAATCCTGTCCCACAAAGAGTATGAGCGATTGTTTGGCTACTAGGCATGATCGAGTGCGGCATGGCGGCTCGACTCAGGGTTGTGCGCGAAGCAGCCTCATCCAGCAAGTATCAAGTAATACGGTGGTAATACCCACTATGGATGAAGACAATCAGCCTGAAGGTCTCTTCCGAACAGGACAAGCTCATCGCCGCGACAGCGGTCAGGAGAGGATTCCCTTCGAAGTCCGAGTTCATACGATATGCGATTGCGAGGACCCTAGAGGAGGAGCTCAGCGTGGAAACCCTGCAAGAGGTCTTCGAGGCGCGCAGGCAGGTGCGGCAACGGAAGACGGTCCCATTGAGCGGGTTAGAGGGAAAGTGAGCGCTTGCCCTTTCGGGTCGAGTTCACCGAGCTAGCGGCGGAGAAGTTCCGTAAGCTGGACAAGGAAGTCCGGGAGCGCATCGTCGGGAAGCTGCGCGAGGTGGCCGCAAACCCGAGGCGGAGCGTTTCACCCCTCCGTGGCATCGGCGCGTTCAAGATCAGGGCGGGGGACTACCGCCTGATAGCGGACATCGACTGGGGAGAGGAGGTTGTGTACGTGCTCACTCTGGGCCATGGGAGCGCAATCTACCGCCAGTAGGCAGCTTCTTGGAAGGGTTACACTCCTCGCTTTCGGTTGACTCTGGCGGGAAGTCACTCAGACCTTGAGCTGGAGATGGGGGCGTCAAAAGTATCATCACATCGGAGTTCTGCGCCAAGGAATAGGAGTCTTTGAGAATCATCAGACTCGTGGCATCACAGGGAGGAGACTCGCACTTGGGAGGCCCGCTCAGAGTAGAGGGCAGAAGGAAGCGGGGTTCATGCGCTTCGTGACAGAGTTTTTCCGCGATCTGAGGACGCGGTCCTAAATGGATGCAATCCAGCTCATTTCGATTCCTTGATTGCCTCTGCTATCTTTTTCGGAAGCTCCTCCATTCTCTTATCGATGCTTTTCAGATACTGTGTCCCCTTCGACACTTGCTCCATTGTGGAAGCGCCAGCGAAATAGGTGAAGTCTACCTTCCCCTTATAGGTCTCCAGTTCTCCCACCTCAAATGTATTCTGGGGATTCTTCCTTTTGCCCTTTCCCATCGCGATGATGTTGGCGGTCTTTACGCACTCATGGAAAGCCTTGACGTCTTCAGCTTTACCATCAGCAATGACTTCTATCTCATTCCTTCCGTGAATATTCCGAGCGAAGACCTTGACGCCGTTCTTGTTCGCTAGCTCATAGATTCTGGGTCTCGCACCGACATCATGAATTCTTTCCCTTCCCCTTATGAGAAATCTCTTCACAACCAACTACATGCCTCCTTCCGTTCCCTCCGTCAGATGATCAATCGGTTGGCTCTCATTGGTTAGACTCCATTATACCAGGGGTACTCGGTGCCGAAGCAATACTCTCGACCGATATTATTGCCTAAGAACTTTTCGGTTCTTGACACGGAACAAGCTATGCCTTCGAACAGCATCAAACTGGCGACTCCGTTATCAGGTCTGATTTCTTTCTCGGGACGCCTCTGTTTCACTTAATGTTTGGCGAGCACCGTCGTGGCAAGCGGACTAGGCTTCTTTTTCTGGATGGTCGTGGCTCTCCCCATGGAGCTGGCCGTATGAGGAAGCTCAGCGAGCATCATATCTTACCCCGCTTGTCGCTCATCACTCTCTGTGCCGAGAGGTCACTCCTCGGTCTGAAGGGTGACAAGAAGTCTCGAGATGCTTGTCAGTTCCTCCCTTATCTGAGGAATGGCATTCTCTATCATCGTCTTCGACTTCTCTATGCTGTTGGTCATCAACTCATCGACCTTTCGGATCGAGGACCTCACTCTCTCGAGGGAGTCCAATATCCTCTGGACATCCGATTCCCCGTACCTGTTCTGTCTTCTCAGGCACGTGATGATGGGCAGAAGCAAAGAGTACGGAACGACCTCCACGCCCATTCCCGCGCAGGTTATCCTTGTCTCGGGCTCGACATAGTCAAATATCGCATCCGGGACGGCTTGGACGACCACTGGGAGTGTTTTGGACTCCGCCTTTGCATACTGTTCGATCTTCTTGGCCTGATTGACTATCTTTCTCTGCAGAGATTTCTTCGAAGACTCCAGCGATTTTCTGAGAGCTTTCTTCTCATCAGGATCTTCCGTTTCTTCGAGCTCGTCCAGAGTCTCGAACATCTCTTTCACAACATCACCACCGCCAGCCTTCGAATCTATCGGCAGCCACTGACCGTTGGGCATCGTGACGCAGAAATCGGCCCTGCCGCCTGCCAGCGGTACCTGGGAATTCCAGAGGTCGTCCGGCATGGCCGAGAGAATCTTTTTCACGGCATCTTCTCCGAATTCTCCCCTTCCTCGAATTGACAGAAAAGTGCCACGGATCTCCTCGAGTTTGCGGTCGAACTCATCAAGCCGCTTCAGTTTCTGGTCTATGACGACAACCCTCTCAGCGGTCCCAGGAAGAATTTTAGTTCTCTCACTCACTCCCGCCAACGTCTCGGGCAGGTTCGACGTGGATTCTCTAATTGCCGCGGTCAGCTGTGCAATACTCAGTAGACCCCTCTTCAACTCCGATGTCTGTAGCTCCAGGGACTCCGCTTTCGAAGTCATTCTGGTGACATTCTGCTCTATCGCCATGATCCTCTGATCGGAAATCGCGGCGGGAGACTTCGACAGCCTCAGCAGAACGAACACAAGCAGGGCTATTGTGATAACCACAAGAGCCAACACAACTTCTTCATATGCCATTATCACTCCTCCTTAACGTTCCAGGTTTGGATGTCTTTCACAATGGTTCTTCGAGATTGTATGAATCTTCCTCTTACATAGTGAAACGATATCGCTCAAGCAAAGGATGTCCTTGGGCAGAAGATCCTCAACCGGTATCTTGTGTCTTTTCGCGCCATTTCTGGGAATTGAGAGCCAGACATCTATACTTCCACTTCGCGAAAAGGGACTGGCAGGGGATTTGTCCGGACCCCTTTTTTCACTCCAAGTCCTCAAGAACGCCAAATCGTGCGAAATCGTGCGGAATGTGTTGGATTCCCCCTTCTCCAGCCTTATCCAGTCATCGGCAGACCTAAATATGAGGGCCTCCCAAAGAAGAACTATGAGCGGTCCGGAAAAACTCGGAAACCCCGCAATCCCCTCCCCGCAAGTCGCGGGGACAGGGGGAGACCTAGCAGGTGATACACAGGCTTCCACAAGGATCCCACAGGGCTTCGGCAAGCCCACCACAAGGGTCCCACAAGGATGTCACAGGTATGTCGCTCGCAGGGCATTTGGACGTCACGGAGGAACTACCGCAGAACCTAGGATTCCCCTGGGAACTGCCAAGAACGCTTCTCTGGCGACATCCACGGGGCTTCCGGATAACAGACCGCCTAGGAAGTACAAACATGAAAACACAAAACAACGTCGTGATGCGATTCGCATCAGGAAAACTGGGTGACCAAGTGGTCGCAAGAGAATGGAAGGGAATACCCTATCTGGCGAACGTCCCCAAGTTCCCCAAGGACAGGGAGTTCTCCGAGAAGCAGATGAGCCAGCAGGAGAAGTTCTTCGACGCAAGTGCGTACGCGAAGGGCGTGATGCTGCTCGAGGAACCGCCGGAGATCTACGTGAAGGAGACCGAGGGCCGCCCCCTCACGGTCTTCAACGTCGCCATGAGGGACTACCTCAAGCCGCCGAACGTGCGTGACATCGGCATCGACGACTACACCGGCCAGCCGGGCGAGGAGATCGTCATCCGGGCGGTCGATGACTGCGAAGTGGTGTCCGTGCATGTCGCCATCACGCACGATGGCGTCCTCGTGGAGAAGGGCGAGGCCTACAGGGACCCGCTCAACGCCACGCTCTGGCGGTACACGACCACGCAGGAGAACGAGCTCCCAGGGACCGTCATCGAGGCATACGCCACGGACAGGCCCGGGAACGTCACCGCAGGGGCCATCGAGCTCTGAGGCTGAAGGCGCACTACGCCGTCTCCGAACCATATGCGGGGACATCCCGCACGGGCGGTGGCCGCTGCTGCCGCCCTCTTTTTTCGGAGCGTGACGCGGAGCGCTGGACTCACGAGAGTGATGCCATGACCTGCCTGATAATGATGTTCGACCCGGAGAGGACCCGCACGAGGTTCGTGCACCTGCCTGGCGAGAAGGCTCCGGCCTCGATCAAGACCCGCATCGGGGACTTCGTCGTCATCCTGGAAGGAGAGTTCGCGGATGATAAGTCTCCGCCCCTACCAGAGTGAGTGCATCCGCGCCGTCCTGGAGCGCATTCGCGCCGGGGATCGGCGGGCGCTGCTGCACCTGGCGACCGGGACCGGGAAGACGCTGATCGCCGCCAAGCTCGTCGAGAGGCTGACGCTGGCGGGCGACAAGAAGGTGCTCTTCCTCGTGGACCGCATCCAGCTGGCGGTGCAGGCGCACGAGACCTTCGAGAGCGTGATGCCCGGACGCAGCTACATCCTCCGCCCTGGGATGCCGCGACGGGACAGGCAGGTCACGATCGCGCTACTGCAGACGATGATCTCCCGCCTCGGTGAGTTCGACGAACGCGAATTCGACGTCGTCTTCGTGGACGAGTGCCACCGCTCCGTGTTCGGGCGCTGGAGGCCGTGCGTGGAGCGCTTCGACGCGATCAGGATAGGACTCACGGCAACACCCTCGGGCTACTCGAAGGAGCTCTTCGGCCCCGCCACCTACCGCTATGCGCTGAAGCGGGGGATCGAGGAGGGCTACCTGTCTCCGTACAGGATATACCGCGCCATGACGCTCATAACGAAAGGAGGCGTCCGCGTGAACGGGACGAACTACGGGCCGCAGGAGCTGGAGCGCGCGATAACGGTTCCGGACCGCAACCGCAAGATGGTCGAGGAGATCGAGCGAATCGCCATCGCTGGCAAGGTGCTGGTGTACGCGATTACTAAGAAGCACGCCGCTCAAATCGCTGGATTCTTCAACGCGCTGCGCCCCTCGCTCGGCGGGCGGTACGCGGAGGCCATAACGACGGACAGCGAGGACCCGCAGGACGCCATCAGGCGCTTCAAGCGGGAGGAGTATCCCCGGATCGC
>JAGMAI010000072.1 GCA_023130895.1 Thermoplasmata archaeon | reverse complement strand
ACGTACCTGGCATCGGGACTCAGTTCGATGACCTGCTTGAGCATGGTCCCATCGAGATGGTCCAGGGCGTACGTCGGAACCATGTGGCCGAAGGAGACGTTCTTCTCAAGCGCGACGTCCGTGATCCTAGGCGCGTAGTGTCCGCCGCCAATCCCGACGGCCACAGGAAGTCTCTGCTCCTCCGCGGACATGATCACCGACGCTATCGCCTTGGCAGGCGCTTCCTCGACCCACGCTCTCTCCTCGCTCCCGATCTCGATATTGAACGCGGGCGTGTTCACGTGCGGGCCGTGATGCGTCACCTCGAAAGAAACGGGGGTGTCAAGGCCCGCGCTCCTGTTCTTGAGCAGCCTCAGAGCCATCGTCATCACGTTCGGGGACGTTGGAACGAGCGTCCTGGGATTCCCGCCGAACTCCGCCTTGTAGTAGTTGCCCAGGGGATGGACCGTGAGCGACCTGAGACCGCTCTCGCTCTTGTGGCGGGACGCGAACACCATCACATCGAAGTCGATTCCCAAGCTCTCCCGTATCTCTGCATCGAGGCCGTCCCGAAAGAGGAACTCATCGTGGATCGTGACCAGCCGCCTGTTTCCATACTCCCTGGCGGGATTGCCCTCGAACTCGCCGAACTTGTGCCACCTGCCGATCTTGAGAAGGTGCTCAAGGATGTTCATCGAGGCCTTGTCAATCTCTGATGTGACTATCAGCATTCTCGTGGCATCACCGCCCTTCCGGAATGACCACGGCGTTCTCCGAGACGTCCAGACTCGGCATTCAGGGGCTTCGTGAGAACCAACTTGGTAACGATATTTATAGATTGGTGGAGCGGCCCACAAAAGGCGCAAATACGGGACCTGCTTTCTCCCGCTGATGACCATGAACGGACCAGATGTTGGAGACAAGGCCCCTGGCTTCTCCTTGTTGGACACTGAAAGGAAACCTCGGACGCTTGACGAGTTCCTCGGCAAGAATCTGGTGGTTGCCTTCTACCCGGGCGCGTTCACGTCCGTCTGCACGAAGGAGATGTGTGCCTTCAGAGACTCCATAGCGAGACTGGAGGAATTGGACTCAGGAGTCGCGGGGATCAGCGTCAATGATCCTTTTACGAACGCGGCCTTCGCGGAGAGGAACGCGATCAACTTCCCGCTACTGAGCGACCACAAGAGGGAGGCTGCCGAGGCTTTCGGCGTTTCCTTGGAGAGCTTTGCGGGAATGAGCGGGTACACGGCTGCCAAGAGGTCCATCTTCATCGTGGACAAGCAAGGAATCGTGCGTTACAAATGGGTAACAGAGGACCAGGGCGTCGAACCCGACTACGAGGAGATACAGGGAGTCCTGGCGGAGATCGGGTGAGAGGTTCTCGACCTATCTCTCGCTGATGATTTCTGATATGGCTGAGAGCGGAGGTGCTCGCGGCTCAGCCGGGACCAGGCCTTCGAGGAGCAGGTCATTGAAGGTAGGCTTCTCGACCTGATAGAGGAGACCTATCGGGATCCTCTCGGTCTCGCGGGCCTTGCCCCAGGCCGCCTGGAAGTCCGTCGCGTCGTGACCCTCATCCTCGAGGATGTACGTGCTCTCCCTGTAGCGCGAATACGTGTTGTTGAACGTGACGCAGGGCTGAAGCACGTTCACAAAAGAGAACCCCTTGTGGAGGAGCGCCTTCTTGAACAGTCCGACCAAGTGCTTCCTCTTCCCGACGAAGCCCCTCGCCACGAACGTCCCGCCTGAGGCAAGGACGAGCGCGAGCGGGTTCATCGGCTCCTCTATGCTTCCTCTGGGAGTGCTCTTCCCCTTGAACCCCTTTTCGCTGGTCGGTGTGAACTGGCCCGTCGTCAGCCCATAGACACTGTTGTCGTGGACGAGAAGCGTGGCGTCTATGTTCCTCTTGGCGGAGAAGACCACGTGAGCTATCCCCTCTCCGAACGCGTCGCCGTCCCCTTGGAACGCGACCACGGTTAGATTCGGATTGGCGATCTTCATTCCGGAAACGCACGAGATCGCCCTTCCGTGGAG
>JAGMAI010000071.1 GCA_023130895.1 Thermoplasmata archaeon | reverse complement strand
AGCTGTTGAGGTTGAGGTAGTCCACGGTCTTACCATGACAGCCTATCCCTGAGCTGATGACCATGTTCTCCGCCTTGAGCGCTCCCTCCTCGACGAGCTCGCTGACTGCGTCCTTGAAGGAGTTCAGAAGGCCGAAGTTCCCGCATCCCTTGCACCAAGTGTTCTCGGCGTAGGTCTCCAGGTTCACGAGACCGCCTCCCTTATTCGTGCTGCGAGTTCAGGCGGGTCGAATGCCCGCCCGTCATACTGCCTTATGTGAGCCGAAACGTCGAAGCCTTCTGAGCGTAGCAGGTTCTCGAACTGACCGGATACGCTGAGTTCCGCGACGATGACCTTGGAATCCGAGAGCGCCTCCCGGAGCGCCCAGTCCGGGAAGGGCCTGAGGTAGATGACCTGGACGACCTTCACGTCGTCCACGTTCTTCACCGCCTCCAGGGCGGAGAGTGTCGTTGAGCCGTACGTCACAAGGGACCTGCTTCCCTCGCCGTGCGTGGTAATCGTCAACAGATCCCGCATCTCCTCCACGATCGCCTTCTCCTTCCGGAACCGCTTCTCCTGCATCTCCACGATCTTCCCTGCCTCTTCGGTAGTGATGCCCTTCTGGTCATGCTCGTAGCTGCTTGCCTTGACAACGGTCCCCTTCGCGGGCGGGTAGAGCATCGGAGAGATGCCCGAATCGGTCTTCTCGTACCGCCCGTATTGCTCGAGCGGCCCGTCGTAGAGGATCGGTTTCGTGACCTTCACACTCTCCGGGTCGATGCTCGTCGTCATCCAGCTCTCTCCCAAGTGCTTCTCGGTGAGCAGTATCCCGGGAACCTGGAACTTCCAGACGAGATTGAGCAGCTCGGCGGCCTTCTCGAATGCCTGGTTCGTTCCCGATGGCGACAGGACGATTCTCGGGAACTCGCCGTGGCCCACGTTGAGCGCGAAGTCTAGATCCCCCTGACCGGTGTAGGTCGGCACACCCGTCGACGGGCCCGGACGTGACGCTAGGATGACCATGAGAGGAGTCTCGCTCATCCCCGCTAGGCTGAAGGCCTCGTGCATCAGGGCAAAGCCTCCTCCGCTCGACCCGACCGCCGTCCTAGCCCCTGCATACGCGGATCCCAACGCCATGTTGACAACCGCGATCTCGGTCTCGGGATGAACGACTGCCATCCCCAACTTCTTGCTCAAAGCAGCTAGATAGTGAAGGACGGTCGAAGCGGGAGTCATGGGATATGCGATGTAGACATCCAGACCCGCCGCTGCGGCACCAAGCGCAATCGCCTCGTTCCCCGCCAGCAGATGACCCGGCGGGGTTTCCGCCGTAGCCAGCGCAAACTTGCCCTTGTCGTCCTTCATCCGCTCGTAGACCATCCTTGCCAGCTCGACGTTGGCTTCCAGACCGCGCGGATAGTTTGCCTTGAAGATTCTCTCAAGGAAGGAGAACTCGACGCCGCAAAGGGCGGACACGGCCGCGACCCCGATCGTTCCCGCCATCAGGGGAATGCCCTTGATGTCCTTGATCCACGACTTCATCGGAAGGCCGGTCCCGGAATCCAATGTGACGGTGTCCGCGTTGTAGACAAAGGAGCCTCCGTCCTTCAGCCTGTCCTTGTGCATGTCAACGCTCCTCTTGTCCAAGCAGACGATGATGTCGGCTGACATGTAGTGGCTGTACACCGGAGATGTGGAAGAGGAGACAACTGAGAAGTTGTGACCTCCCCTGATCAGGGACTGATAGTCGTCCATCTCGAAGACGTACCTGCCGAGTTCGTTCATCATTGTCGAGATCACATTGCCGCTCTTCTTGACGCCGTGACCTGCTTCCCCGCCCACAATCACTGTTAGAAGATCCTGTACCAATTCATCCTCCTCCCTTTGCAAGAGGGTGATGTGACACCGCATATAATGACTTTCTCAGACCACCGGGGTGACGGTTCCGAGAGGGCCAAACTATAACTATCGAAGGAGAATATCCCCCAAGGCCTAGGCCAACTTGTGAAGGTTGGAACTATGAACTTGGGGAGGAGAGCGCTGAACTTCGTTTCAGGGCGGTCCGTCTCCAAAGCTTGGTATGCCTTCATCATTCTCTTCTTTCTTCTGATCGTTCTACTCCCCACGCTTTACGTCATGTCCTACGCCTTCACGGGGTGGGATGACATCCAGACCCAGGTCTTCGGGAACAAGAAGACCACGAACCTCTACTGGGAGAAGAACAACGATCCGGACTTCGCCAGATATGAGGTGCACTTCTCAACGACAAGCGGATTCGCTCCCAACAGCTCAACGCTCGTTCTGACCATAGACACCAAGGGAGGAGATGTCAGCCTCGAGAAGGCAAGGTCGAGCACCTTCACCATGGTCTCGGGGATACCGGCCGGTGACCGGTACTATGCCAGGATACGGGTCGTCGACTCGAGCGGGCTGTGGACGGACTCGAACCAGCTCTCCGACAACATGGACGCCCAGTACACATCCCCGGAGCCCGTCGAGCTCCTCTTGCTCTGGGTTCAGGGTGACATCGTCACATTGAACTGGACCGTCTCAGAGGACCGCGATTTCTCCAGCTACGAAGTGTACGCGTCCAATGATTCGCAATTCGTTCCTGGAAGCGCCACGCTCGTGGACACGATAATAATCCCCACCGAGAACTCAATCACCGTCACCGTCGCTCTCGATGAGGTGCACTACTTCAGGGTCAGGGTTGTCGAGGACTCTGGCCTGTGGACGGATTCCAATCTCGAAGGGATCGGCGTCAATGTGTCCGACCCGGCAGATGGCTCCTCGCCGGCACCGATGGTCCTCACGAGATCGTTCTCGAGGGAGGTGCTCTCCCAGGTCACCGGGGCGCTGACGCTGTCCTTCGTCGTTGCCATAATCGCGACCCTCATCGATCTCGCGGTGGGTCTCCCGATCGCCTGGGTCCTGGTGAGGAAGGAGTTCAGGGGGAAGTCGTACGTCAACACTCTGATCGACATGCCGCTCGCGATCCCGACGGCGGCCATGGGATTCTCGGCTGCCCTCTTCTGGGGGATAACGCCGGGAATAGACAAGCCCTGGGGCGCGATAAGCTTCACAAACTCCGCCTTCGTCCTGCTCCTCCTCCTCCAGATCGTATTCTCCTTCCCTTACATGGTCAGGTCCCTTGCGGCAATACTCGAGGAGATTGACATCAACTACGAGGTGGCAGCGAGGGCCTGCGGTGCGAGCAGACTTACCGCCGCGAGGACCGTCACTTTGCCCCTCTTCAGGTCCGGCATCGTGACAGGCGCCATACTCTGCCTGGCGAAGACGCTGAGCGAAACGGGCGG
>JAGMAI010000070.1 GCA_023130895.1 Thermoplasmata archaeon | reverse complement strand
GCCATGAGGATAGGAACAAGCTCTGCTGGCTCGTTCACGAATTTTATGCGATTCATTATTCGACCTATGGGTATATTGGTCTCACGGAATAAAAGCTTTTATATCATCCGTCGTGAAAGCGACATCTGCCAGCACCGCATCCGGACAGTCTGGTCGCGAGGATCAGAGCTCTTTGTCCACCCCTTCGACGCCCTTTCTGGCTATGTCCTCGTATATGTCCCGGTGCTTTCTGAACTTCCAGATCCTGGCATCGTCAATCGCCATGATCCTGATGATGTCCTCCACTTCCTTATCCCACTTCGTCTCGCTCTCCAGGCGGGTCTCCATGTCCCTGACACGACTGACCAGGAAGGTGATGACCTCCGCCTGGCGGTTGAGTATCTTCTTCACCTCATCCATGTTGGAGTTCTCCGCATCCTTGAGGTCGCGGATTTCGTGGTCTATGCTCTCGAAAATGCGTTCAATCTCTCTCATGAGTGCACCGTGGATAGTAATGGATTGGGGATATATAGACTTAGTCCATTGCCCGCGGGACGCCGCCCCGAGATAGTAAGGTTCAAGTCTTTGGTCGCAATTCCCGTGTCGGTGGTTCCCATGTTTATCAAGGATCTCAAGGCCAACTCTTCGTTCGATACGATCGAGCTCTCAGTCGTCTCCAAGGGAGAGGCGAGGGACTTCACCAGCAGGTACGGATCGAGCGGTAGGGTCTGTGATGTCAAGTGCGAGGACGGGATGGGTGGCGGCGTCTCCCTCACCCTCTGGAATGATGAGATTGACAAGGTCGGTGTTGGCGACAAGATCAGGATATCGAACGGATGGGTGAAGGAATGGCAGGGCGACCTGCAGGTCAGCATCGGAAGGAAGGGCAAGCTCGAGATCGTCTAGATCAACGACACGACGGTCATCACAACGAGCGGGACGACAAGCATCAGGAAGTCATCATCCACGAATCTGACCCTTCTGTGCTCGGCGGCGATGCCGGATGCGGCGCCTGCAACGGCGATGAGGACGATGCTCCGCGGGGCGAAACTCGAGACGACGATCAAGGCGACTGCCGCAAGGACGAGATATGAGGCGAAGGGCAGCCACGGGTACAGTCCGCTCTTCCTGCCCCGGAGGAAGCCGCTGAGCGGGTCGATCCACGCCATCCCGAGGATTGCTGGAACGACGAGCGCATAATCGAAGAGGAGGAAGGCCACCGTGAACCCGATCCCCGCCCACAGGTACGCCGCCATGTTGTCCATCTCGTACTCCCTGGTTCCGAACACGCGGATCTGATACGCCAGCCTGAGGAACTCGAAGATGATGAAGAAGAACAGGGCGCCCAGCAGGACGAGTCTCTTGTCTATCCCTATCCACGTGTCATCGGGGATTATGTAGTAGAGCAGGAAGACTGGGAGACAGAGATGAACGAGCCTTCTCACGGCAGACTCCTCGGCCCTAATCCGTGAACTCAGCTCTCTTCCACTTGTCATCTATCCCCCTGTACAGGATGAGGGTCGTCAGTATTAATATCGAGCAGACGACGAGGATCCCGAGCGAGGCGTAGAAGAGGCTCCTGTCTATCGTGAAGGAGATGATGACGAGGCAGACGTCTGGTAGCATGGACATTGCGGTGAACTTGACGAGGATGTTGGCGTCGAAGAGGAAGGTGTTCGTCCGCAGACCGGTGAGATAGGCGGTCATCACGACCATGTATATGGAGACCACGAACATGACCGGTATGGCCAGCCACAGCAGGGACATGTCATCGTTCAGGAAGCTGATCCCCAACAGGAATATCAGGCTTATCCAGGACGTGAGCATGAGGAAGGCCATGATCTTGGTCTTGATGACCTTCGTCGGCGGGACGGGAAGCGTCTCGAAGTACTCCATGATGTCCACATTGTTGAGCCAGCTGTAGAGTATGACACCGAAGAAGCCGACCATGGCCCCGTAGAAGACCGTGTTGAACCCGACGGGGATCGCGAGGCCCGTTCTGACGAACCACGCGGTGAAGCTCAGAAAGAGGAGCGGAGTGACGAAGCTGAAGAACATCTTGGTTATGGTCCCGCTCCTCCTCAGGTCGACCAGCTCCTTCGCCAGGAGGTGACGGTACTGCTTCGCGAAGGCGAGCTTCTCGAACATCCGGGGCAGGTCCCTCGTCTCGGTCTTCGGGCTCACCGGGCTGAACCTCGTCGGTATCAGGGCATATGCGGCCGCGACGAAGATGGCGATGAGCGCAACGCCGCCCAGCGCGGAGAGGACCAGCTCGCTCGTCAGCGCGTACGAGTACGGTGGCAGCGAGTGCTGCATGGCGAGTCCCGGGAGAAGGAACGCGAGCGGGATGGCGTCGAATCCGACCTGGGCCACGAAGAGCCCAACGATGAGGACCGTGACACCGATGAAGGCGGCATGGTTCCTGATGTACACGACGGAAGCGAAGAAGCTGAGCGAGATCCCGATGAGGAATGAGACGAGGGCGGCCAGGAAGAGGAGGACGATCGATGTCCATCTGAACCCGCTGAACGGAACGGAGAACAGCAGTCCGAGCGTCGCGGGAAGCAGGAGCAGGAGCACGTAGAAGATCACGTCCCGGAGATACATCCCCAGGAACGTCTTCCTGAACGATATCGGAAGGGTCAGAGGGCTCGCGACCAGGTATTTCCGTCGGCCGTGCTGCCTCTCCACATACTCCCTTCCCATGAATCCGAAGGCCCCCACGCTCAGGCCGTAGAGGAAGACCGACACGTGGAGCAGGAGCATTACCTCGTCGAGGGTGGTGTCCGCGAGGATCCTGTCGGAGGTCAGGGCAACGCCGAAGGAGAACATGCACACGATGAAGGGAAAGGCGAGGAACATGCGGGGGTTCGTGTAGTATGTGTGCATCCTGAACTCTTCCCGCAGGAAGAGCCTGGTGAACTCCATCATCGGCTTCCACTCTTCCCGACGAGGCTGATGAAAGCGTCCTCGAGGCTTCCGAACTCGCCGACAAGCTGGTCGATGCCCTCTCGGACGACTATGCTTCCCCCGTTGATAATCGCCACGGAACTGCAGATCTTCTCGGCCATCTCCAGAAGGTGCGTGCACATGAAGATGGTCCCTCCCTTCTTCACGTAGCCGGACAGGTAGTCCTTGACCTTCCTCT
>JAGMAI010000007.1 GCA_023130895.1 Thermoplasmata archaeon | reverse complement strand
TGCGAGATCATGGTGGCGCCGGCAGCGAATCTGAGCGTCTGCACGTAGTTCCACGTGTCCGCCATGTTGTCCAGCACGGGACTGTTGTTCAGCCCCGGCGGTCTCAGAGCTATGGTCCTTCCTCCGTTCGACTCTCTGAGTCTTGTGAGCTTCCGGTGGACCTCGTCGATGTGCCATGAAAGCCTCGACCTGCTGATCCCAAGGTCCACGCCATCCAGGAGACCCTTGGCATAACCTCCCAGCTTCGTTACAATGTCCGATAATATGTCGACATCGTTGGAGCTGAGCTCAATAGTTCTCTGTGCCATAAATCGGAATCTCCCAGGACTTCCTCGAAGTGGGGAATTCGAATAGAGACGGATTAATATTCTCGGACGGAAATCAAAACTGATTATCTCTATTGAGAGTGAGATCGCTCCCTCTGTCCAAGACTACCTGGATTATCATTATGGATAACGGAAACGACATGCTTTTTATGATGCGAAATGCGTGGAAAGACGACCAGATAGCACTAGATGGAGGTCTTCGAATACTCCAGTATGTCACTGTCTTCGCGGCCCTGACGATGTCGGTCATCATAGTCATCGCTCTGCTCAGGCAGAAGACTATGAAAGGATTTCACAAGTCCCTTCTCTTGCTCTCGATTCTCTTCCTCGTGGGCGCCATCTCCGCTCATCTCTTCATCTTCACGTCGATCGCCCAGTCGGATTCCGGCAACCTTCTGACCGTGGGCAAGAAGGTCCAGGCGACCTTCGACCTGCTCATGGGCATAACGGCCGGTGCGTTCGCCGTTGTCATCGCCAACCCCGAGCTGAAGGGCGGGCGGGATCTCTTGGGAAACCTCCGCAAGGAGTTCCCGAGCGCGTACATATTCTACCTCGTGGTAATGGTCGCGGCCATCATCTCGACGGCGATCGCACCCGTCGATGTCCTCCACGAGGCCGGGGGCACGTTCACCTTCGTGTTCCCTCTCTGGTTCATAGGCATGTTGTTCCTCGCTGCCGTTGCCACGCTGATATTCATCCCTTACAAGCTCTCGAGCTATCTGGTCAAGACGAGGGTGCCTAGATCCGTCGCACTCAACACGTATCTCATCGCCATCGGCATCGTCTCCTACACGCTGTCGGAACTCCTGTTCGAAGTGCTCCTGCCCAGCCAGGCCATCGACCTCAGGGGCATCGGGTTCCTGTTCGGCATCCTGATGCTCGGTCTGGTCGCCTACGCTGTCAGGGGTCCAGGCTATCTGCAGGAGCTCCTCGTACCGATCACGGAGGCGGACCTGGGCACCGAGCGGAGGTTCGAACTCCACGACGGGCTGAGCTACCTTGTCGTCGACGATTCCCCGAGCCTGAGCTTCGACGTCTTCAAGGACCTGGTCACTCACGGGTACCAGGGCCTCTGCATCACCCGACTCCCGCCCCAGAGGGTGAGGGCGGAATACGGCCTGGAGAAGACACCCGTTCTCTGGCTCAGCAGGGTTTCCACGGGGAAGGACACGATAAGGCCCTGGCCGCTGGAAGGCATATCGATCGCGGTCGAGCACTTCGTCGCCGAGGGCGAGAAGACCGTCGTGCTCCTCGATGGCCTGGAGTACATAATCTCCCACAACGACTTCCAATCGTCTCTGACGCTCCTTCACGACCTCAACGAGAGGATGGCCATGGAGGAATCCATCCTGATAGTGCCCTTGGACCCGAATGCTCTGGACGAGAAGGAGTTCGCCCTCATCAAGAGGGACCTGGTCGAGCTGGGGCATCCAACGCTGAGGGACGCGGTGGCGGAGGCCCCCTCCGAGAACGGGAACCTCGTCAATGGGACGGTGAGGGAGAAGGCCAAGACTTGAGCTGATCCGGAGCGTGGTTCCATCAGGGCGTGTTTGGTGTTTGCATTGACGGCGATGACCCTCCTTTCAGTCTCATTTGGACTGGCGGAGGGACAGGTCCTAATGCCGAGCTACGAGGAAGGCAATAGCTGGGTCTACTCGGCGAACATGACACATTCTCTGGGGTTCGTCCTGGCCGGAACGCTCGAAATGGCGATCACGGACACCGAGAGGGTATACGTCGACTCCACGCCGTACCACACAATTCGGAACGAGATCATCGGCAACGGGACGTTCATCGGCGTCTTCGAGGGCCATAACGTTTCTGGCAACTGGACGATGGTCGGGCTGGAGAACTGGGACATCGTAAGCTTGGAGATAGTCAGGTCCCAGACCACTCTTGTCTTCCGCGGTCTCATGGATGTGGGGGTTCCTCTCAACTTCTATCTCATCATACAGAACACGACTCTCAGCGACGTCGTGCTTGACGCTTGGCAACATCCCTATGATGTCGGCGACAGCGGGAACGTGGCGCTCGCGAGGACGTCGAACGAGACGATGCTTGTGGAGATCGAGGGGAGCGCGCCGGTCTACACTTCGACGGACTGGAACGGCTCGGTCGCCGTCACCTATTCCTGTGTCGAGTACGCCGAGATCACAGTTCAGGCGGGCGTGTTCCAGACGCATCACATACTCCGGACGGAATCCAACGGCCTCGTGGAGGACAACTACTACTCCGATGAGGTCGGTGCTGGGGTGCAAATCGACAGGAGCATAGGCGGCGTTGTCGTGATCAGCCAGTGGGAACTGCTCTCCTACACCTACGCCGCGGCACAGTCGCCAGAGGACGAGGGTTTGCCCCTGCTCTACTGGCTGATCCCAGTGGCCGTGGTCATCGCGCTGATACTCGCTGCCCTCTACATCGAGAGGCGTCGGAAGTAATCACGCGGTCGGGGCGAGGTTGCTCCGGAAGAATGCGAGATAAGCCCTGTACGAGTTATAGATGTCCGCCTTGCTCGAGACCTCCATCGGCGAGTGCATCGCCAGGAGCGGCGGGCCGCAGTCCAGGACGTCGAGGTTGTGCCTGGCGAGGAACAGCGCCACCGTTCCACCGCCGCCCTCATCGACCCTGCCCAACTCGGCCGCCTGCCACGGTATCCTCTTTTGGTTGAACAGGTTCCTTATCTGCCCCACGTACTCGGCGTTGGCGTCGCTCGCGCGGGCCTTTCCGAACGCGCCCGTGTACTTGGTGATCGCGATTCCCCTTCCGAGGCGCGCTGCGTTCGTCATCTCATGGACCTCCTTGAACGTCGGGTGAATGGCCACCTCCACGTCTGCGGAGAGGGATTTCGACCTGGCGATCATCTTCCGCAGGTCCATGTCCCTGTAGCCGGGTTCCATCTTCTCCATCAGATCGGAGAGGACGATATCGAAGAACCTCGACTGGACGCCGCTGGAGCCCTCGCTCCCTATCTCCTCCTTGTCGAAGAAGAACGCGAGGCAGGTCCTGGCGGGAGTCTTCAGGTCGACCATGGCTGTCAGGGAACTGTAAGCACAGGCCCTGTCGTCCTGCCCGTACGCGACGAGCATGCCCCTGTCGAACCCGAGGTCCCTTGGATGGCCCGCGGGAACGGCCTCGAACTCCGCGCTGACGAAGTCCTCCTCCGTCATGCCGTACTCCTTGTTCAGGTGGTTGAGGACGCTGAGCTTGATCTTCTCCTTGACCTTCTTGTCCTCTATCGGGATGTGGCCGACCAGGATGTTCAGCTCCTCTCCCCTGATGCCATCGGGCAGCTTCCTCTTGTTCTGGACCTTATATGCGAGATGGGGCAGTAGGTCAGGTATTATGAAGATCGGGTCGTCCTCCTTCTCGCCGATCGTCATCTCGACCTCCTTGCCGCTTCCCAGGATGACCTTTCCGTGCAAAGCCAGCGGGCAGTTCACCCACTGGTACTTCCTCACGCCTCCGTAGTAGTGCGTCTTGAAGAGCGCGACCTCCGAGTCCTTGTCCTCGTAGAGGGGGTTCTGCTTGAGGTCGAGCCTCGGGGAGTCGATGTGCGATGCCACTATGTTGATGCCCTCGGCTATGGGCCGCTTCCCTACGACGAAGAGCGCCGCGCTCTTGTTCCTGTTCACGCAGTAGAGGCGGGTACCCGGTCTCACGTCCCTCGCGGAGTCCATCTCGACGAATCCGTTCTCCTGCGCCAGGGAGACGATCTCATCGACAGCCTTCCTCTCCGTCTTCGCCTTGCCCAAGAAGGATTTGTAACCCTCGGCATAATCGAAGACCTTCTTCCTCATAGTCTTGCTCATGCCCTTCCAGGCGGATTCCTTCTTCGCCATCAGCCTATCTTCGAGCTTCTTCTTCTTTGCCAGAACATCACCCCAGGTGTTGAGGAGTAAGTCAGGTTCCTCGTATTAAGTTACCGTCATAGTATCAAATCCGATTACGAAACGTATATCCTTAAGTAATCCAATCACGATTCAATAGTCTGAAGGGAATCATTAGGGATGATTGAATGGCCAGTGGTACTCGCGATAAGCGCAAGAGAGCGGAGCGGGCCGCAATGGCCGCAGAGACTGCGAGGCTGCAGCTTCGCCTGGGAAGGGCGGCTCACGGCTACGGCGTAATTGCCGCCATGGTCCTCACGTTCAACGCTATACTTGCATACCTTATGGAAGTCACCGAGATCTTCGCCGACCCGCCTTTCTCCTCGGCGGTTCTTCTTCTTTGGACGCTCCCCATGATGATTGGCATCGGCGTTGGAGCTTCCGCACTCGCGCTCAAATGGGAGCCCTACTCCTACGAGAGGACGAGCGGGCATTTCATCCTCACAGTGGTCGGGACGATCGTGCCGGTCATCGGCCTGGTCATCGTTCTCGTGGCCGAGTCCGGCGTCCTTCAGTTCCAGTACCTGCCCTGGATATACCCCGTGTCCCTGCTGGGCCTGTCGCTCACCATGATCTCCATGGCGATGACCTGGCGGGGGAAGGGTCTGAGAAAGGTGACCAGCGTAGGGTCGTCGACGATCCCGATGGTCCTTGTCAGCATGATAATGATCGTATCCGCCCTCCCGCCAAGCTACCTCCCCCTCGTGATGGGCTACCTCGGGAGCGCCATAAGCTACCAGCTGAGCGGGTCCATGCTCCACGTACTCGCGAGCTCGACGTCCGCGCAGGAGCGGCACATAATCCGCGCGAACAGTGACAAGATGGCCACACTGGGGAAGGAGCTCAGCTCCCGCCAATCGCTCGTCGACCGAAGGGAGAAGGCCCTCCTGGCAAGGGAGGCCCACCTGGAGAGCTACGACAAGGAGCTGTCCAGGGCGCTCATGTACATCGAGTCCCGGCGCAAGGACATGCACGAGTTCCAGGTGCATATCGACAGGAAGGAGCACGAGTTCCTCGCGACGGAGAGGAGGATCGGGGCGATCAAGGCCAACGCCGACGCCAAGATGAGCGAGCTGGAGATAGTGAAGGGAGAGGTCAAGGCGCAGTCGGAGAAGTCCAAGCGGGTGAGGGAGGACCTCGTAAGAACGGCCGCCACGCACCAGAGAAGGGAGAGCAAGCTCCGGCGGCGGGAGATTCAGCACGATGCGAAGATGCGCGAGCTCACGTCCCTCGAGAAGGCGATGGGCAAGGAGAGGATTAGGCACGAGCAGGCCCGCAAGGAACTGGTCAAGAAGAGGGACGACATCATCGCCCGCGAGAAGGAGTTCGCCGTTCTCGAGCGGGAAGCGTCAGCCGGCGTTCCTGCCAGCGGGGGCGAAGCCCCGACCCTGGAGGAATGGGAGACGCGGCTCAAGGACAAGGAGGCCGAGCTGGACTCCGCGACCACGGAGCTGGAGGAGTGGAAGGCCGAGCTGAACGAGCGGGGTTCCTCGCTCGCGGAGAGATTCGAGGACCTGAAGGTCAGGGAAGAGGCGTATGTCCTCAAGGAGGTCGATGTAGCCGACCGCGAGTCGAAGCTCCAGGAGGAGAGGGAGACGTTCGAGATGGGCAGTACCGCCCTGACCGAGGATGCGCAGCAGCTGAAGGAGAGGGAGGAGAACCTCAGGCAGCTGTCCGCTGAGGCCCGCAAGAAGGTGACCGACTACGACTCGCTCAAGGAGGAGCTGGAGACCAAGGAGATGGAGGTCCAGCACAAGGAGAAGACGATAAACGAGCTGGAGGAGAGGCTCGAGGGGGAATCCAAGTCCATAGGCGGGAGGATGAAGGCCCTGATCGAGCGCGAGAAGGCGCTCGAGGAGAAGGAGGCCAGGATGAAGCTCACGGCTCTCGAGGCGACGCAGAGCGCCGCGGCTGAAGGGGCCGATCACGGGGAGAGGGAGAAAGCGCTTCGCGTGCGCGAGGAGAGGCTCCGCACGAAGGAGAGGGAGCTCAAGAACGTGACCTATCAGAGGGAGAAGGGGCTCGAGATGCGCGAGAAAGCGCTCCAGCAGAAGCTTAGGGAGGACATCTCCGACATGGAGGAAGAGGTCATCGAGGAGAAGAAGGTGGAGAAGGTCAGGACGGGCATCACGAAGCTCGACGACCTCATGTACGGGGGCATTCCGTTCAATTCGAACGTCCTCTTCATCGGGCCGTCCTTCCTCGGGA